>JBHHVK010000248.1:0-2651 GCA_046754205.1 Thermodesulfobacteriota bacterium | reverse complement strand
AGCGCCAGAGGATAGGCATAGCCCGGGCCATAGCCGTGGACCCGGAGTTCCTCGTCTGCGACGAGGCCGTCTCGGCCCTCGACGTATCTGTGCAGGCCCAGATACTCAACCTGCTGAAATCCATACAGAGGGACTTCGGGCTCAGTTTCCTCTTCATAACCCATGACCTCGGCGTGGTCGAGTACATCGCCGACGAGGTGGCGGTGATGTACGACGGACGTATTGTCGAGTACGGCAGTACCGAGGAGATATTCACCAGCCCCAGGGACGAGTACACGAAAAAGCTCCTCGCCGCCGTGCCGAGGATAGACGGGGACGTCTCGGGCTGGAAGCTCCCCTGACCGGAGCGGGAGGCATTGCCATGGCAAGGAAAAAGGTGATAAAGACGCAGGAAGAGTGGGAGGAGGTCCTCACCCCCGAGGAGTTCCGGGTAACCAGGCTCAAGGGTACGGAACGGCCCTTTTCCGGCGAGCATCACGCCGCGACCGGGCCCGGGACCTTTGTCTGCACCTGCTGCGGCGAGCCTCTTTTCAGCACGCGAGACAAGTTCGACTCTGGCACTGGCTGGCCGAGCTTCACCCGTCCCGTGGACCCGGAAAACGTCGCCACCGAAACGGACAGGTCCCTCTTCATGGCGAGGACCGAGGTCCTCTGCGCCCGCTGCGACGCCCACCTCGGCCACGTCTTCGACGACGGCCCGGCCCCGACGGGCAAGAGGTACTGCATAAACTCCGTGGCGTTGAAGCTGAAGGGCGAGGAGGGGTGAGGACGCCGTGGCCCCGGGGGCCGCGCCCATAAACCGTCAACCGCACAAAGGAGGTGCATTGTGAGGCATAAGATAATCGCGGTCCTTCTTCTGCTGACAGGCGCCGCGCCGGCCTGCGCCGAGGTCAGGGTCATGGACAGGCCGCGCGTCCTCGACGACGCCGTCAAGTTCGGCGTGGTTCAATCCCTGACCGCCTGCGTCCGGGGCCGGGCCTTTCTTATTACTTACGGACAGACGCCCATCACGAAAGAGGGCGTAAGCAACGCGATGACCCTCAGCGCGGTCCAGATATACGAGGAACGCGACGGCAGGACCGTCCCGATGCGCTGCAAGTAGGGCACGGCCGCGTGGCGCGGACCCGCGGCCTGCTATGAGCCTGTTCTGACGGGCAAAACGGGCAAAGGCTGCTTCAGCACCTTGCGGCGATAGCTGTAGTTCATGGCGGCCCTGAAAAGGATATTCCTGCGCGAGCTGAAGACCCTCTTGAGGATATTGTAGTGGGAATAAAACTCCCTGAAGAGCCAGTAATAGCCGTTCTGGAGCTCCTCGGCGGTCATAAGAAGGGGCCTTATGACGACCTTGCTCGTATGGTAATTGGCCCAATCCCGGTCCGTTATCCTCCCCTCCCTGTCGAGCCTGTCGTAAAGCTCCGTTCCGGGGAAGGGGGTCAGGATATGAAACTGGGCGGCGTCTATACTGTTTCTGGTGATAAAATCCAGCAGGGTCCTGAATGAGGATATATCGTCGTTGTCAAGGCCAAGGATAAAACTCCCGATGATGTCTATCCCCGCCCCGTGGATCTTCCTTATGGCCGCCTCATACTCCTCTGCGGTATTCCATCCCTTCCGCAGGCCCTTTAGGTTATCCTGAGAGAGGCTCTCGAAACCTATGAAGGCACACCTCCCTCCGCTTTCCGCGTAGAGGGACAACAGTTCCTCGTCCCTGGCAAGGGTGATCGACGCCTGGCTCCCCCATGTTATCTTGAGAGGGATGAGGGCCTTCATCAGCTCCTTGGCATAGGCCGGCCGGCCCACTATGTTGTCGTCGAGAAATACCACCTTCTTGTCCGGAAGCCCCTTTACCTCGGCGATGACATCCTCCACCGGCCTGAAACGGTATTTATTTCCGAAGAAGGTCGTAACCGTGCAGAAGTCGCAGGTGAAGGGACAGCCCCTGGTGGCCTGGAGGGTACTGAAGGATGTATACATATCATGGTCGAGCAAGGACCTTCTCGGAATCGACATGCCCTGCATATCGACCAGGTCGCGGGCCTTATAGACGGGTTTCAGCTCACCCTTTTGAAAATCTTCCAGCAGCCTCTTCCATACGAGCTCGGCCTCGCCGACGACCAGACTATCGGCATGCTGAAGGGCCTCATCGGGCAAAGAAGATACATGGACGCCGCCCATTACCACCGTTACCCCTCTGCTTCTGAACCCGTCGGCTATCTCATAGGCGCTTGGAATCTCCTGAGTCAGCCCCGTAATACCCACAAGATCTACGGGGGCGTCGTAATCGACCTCCTCCACCCTGGCGTCCAGTATCCTTACTTCCATGTCGGCTGGAACGAGGGATGCCAGGGTTGTAAGGCTCAACCTCGCCAGACCCGCCTTACCGCCCGATGACACCCCCCCCAGAAGGCCCCCATGGGTTTTAGGTAAGATAAGAAGTATTTTCATGATCTTGCCCCACCATCTTCTTTCCGCCGGTTACAAACCGACCGTTACGGTCGCGAGATTCACACACAAGGTCTTCCCTCTTTTCATGCGGGCCGGGCACGGCCTCGCCCCGCTTCTTCATGATCTTTGCAATAAAAAAGCCGCAAACCCTCGCCGGTTCAATAGCGAAGTGCAACACTTGGGACAGCAGAAAGGGAAATGCTATC
>JBHHVK010000247.1:0-2653 GCA_046754205.1 Thermodesulfobacteriota bacterium | reverse complement strand
TGAGCGCGTGCCCGCCGTTGTCCCTGAAGTGCTCGCCCATGGTGCAGCCGGTGTAGGGGGCGAGGAACTGGAGCGGGGCCGGGCTGGAGGCCGTGGCCGCTACCACGGTGGTGTACTCGAGGGCCCCGTGGGCGCGGAGCATCTCCACTATCTGGGCCACCGTCGACTGCTTCTGCCCGATGGCGACGTAGATGCACTTGACGTTCTGGCCCTTCTGGTTGATGATGGTGTCGAGGGCGATGGCGGTCTTGCCGGTCTGGCGGTCGCCGATTATGAGCTCACGCTGGCCGCGGCCGATGGGGATCATCGCGTCGATGGCCTTGATGCCCGTCTGCAGGGGCTCGTGGACGGATTTTCTCGCCACTATGCCCGGGGCCTTTATCTCGACCCTCCTCGCGTCGCTGGATTCGATGGGGCCGTGGCCGTCGATGGGGTTGCCGAGGGCGTCCACGACCCTTCCGAGGGCCGCCTCTCCGACCGGGACCTCGACGATGCGGCCGGTCCTCTTGACGCTGTCGCCTTCTTTTATCCTGTAATCCTCGCCGAAGATGGCCGCCCCGACGTTGTCCTCCTCGAGGTTGAGGACCATGCCGGTGATGCCCCCCGTGAACTCGATGAGCTCGCCGGCCATCGCCTTTTCAAGGCCGTATATCCTGGCTATGCCGTCTCCGACGGAGATGACGGTGCCCACCTCCTGGACGTCTATCTCCTTTTCGAAGCCCTTTATATGGGACTTTATAAGCTGGCTTATTTCTTCAACCTTGATCATGGTCAAACCACCCCTTCCAGGATTTTTTCCTTCATGAGTTCGAGCTGTGTCTTGAGGCTTCCGTCGAGGACGGTGTTCTCCATCCTTACGACGAGTCCGCCCAGGAGGTCCGGGTTCTTGACGAAACCGAGGACCACGTCCTTTCCGGTGGAGGCCTTGAGTTTTTCCCTTATGCCCTCGAGGAGGTCGCCCGGGAGCTCGAAGGGGGCCTCCACCACCGCCCTGAGTCGTCCCGACAGCTCGTCGGTGAGGGCGGAGTAGGCGGCGCTGATGGCTTCGAGCTGCCGGATGTTCCCGGTCTCGACGAGTATGGACAGGAACCTTGCGACCTCGGGCGAGGCCTCGATGGCCGAGGCGACCTTCTCGATAAGCCCGCTTCTCTCCTCCGGGCCGTACATGGGGTTGCCGAGCACCTTGGCGAGCTCCGGCGTGGCCTTGAAGACGGCGGCGGCGGCGCTTATCTCTTCTCCGAACTTCTCGTAGGCGTCCCGCTCAAGGCCCACCTCTATAAGCGCCCTGGCGAACCTTCTTGCCGTAGCGGTAGTCCTCATCAGTTAAGCCTCAGGTTGTCGATATAATCCTTGACGAGCCTTTTCTGGTCGTCCGGGGTAAGTTCTCCGGCGAGTACTTCGCGGGCCATCTCCACGGCGAGCCCGGCCGCGACCTGCCTCAGCTCTTCCTTGGCCTTTTTGACCTCCTGGGAGGCGGCCAGCTTCGCCTGCTCGGCGATCTTCGCGGAGGCTGCCTCCGCCTCGCTGATTATCCGCTCCTTTTCGGCCTCGCCCTCCATCTTCAGTTCCTGCTGTATGTCCTGTATCTTCCTTTCGAGGAGAGAGAGCTTTTCCTTGAACTCGAGCGCCTTTCTGTCGGCCTCTTCCTTGGCCCTCCGGGCGTCTTCGAGGGCCTTTTTGATCTCCTCGCCCCGTTTTTCGAGCATGGGTTTGATGCCTTTGAACCAGGCCAGCAGCACGCCTATGACGAGAATGACGAAGTTGATTATCTTCCAGACGCCGCCCCCGCCGCCCTCGTGGTGGGCCTCCTCGGCGGCGCGCGCCAGGGTCGGCAGAAAGGGCAGGACGAGGGCGAAGAGCGCGATGACGACCTTCCTGTCGAGGAGCCTTGAGGCTATGTCCTTGCCGAGCGCGCCGGCCTCGGCCTTGAGGGAGGCCAGGGCCGAGGTCTTGCCCCGCTCTATCTCCGTCCTCATGGCGCCGAGCTCCTTTGAGGCCGCGGCGCGGGCTGCCTCGATGAGCTCCTTTTCCCTGGCCAGGCCCTCGGCCTTGATCCTGTTCCTCTCCTCGTGGCCCTTGACGGCGGCCTCTTTGAGCCTCTTCTCGTATTCCGCGATGCTCTGCTCCAGGTCCCTGTCGCTGGCGGCGGCCTTTTCGAGGGTGCCCTCTATCCTCTCCTCCCTCTCCTTCAAGAGGGCCTGAACGGGCCTGTATAGGAGCCGGTTGAGGATGACGAGGAGTACGAAAAAGGCTATTATCTGATATATGAGTGTGGAGTCGATGTTTATCATCTCAAGTCCGTTTATTGGTTAGTCGGTTACCGGTTATCAGTTATCGGACAACGGTCAAAGGATAACTGATAACGGAAAAAGCGGTTACGCCCTCCCAGGATGCGCCCCCCTGCCCCCCCTGCCCCCCCTGCCCCCCCCTGCCCCCCTGCGGGCGTGAGCCGAAGGCCGTAAGGCCGCTTTTCACGGCATCGAGCCTGGGGGAAAGGGGCCGCTACGGAGTAGAACTTTTTTTGCTTTTGAGAAGGTTTTTTTATGGGGTTTTGGTGCGTAAAACAGGCTATTGCTACCATAGGGGCGGTCTTGTTGTCAAGGGTTTATTTGCAGGGATATGGCGGATAAGGGGGCGGGCGGGGCTGCCTGTT
>JBHHVK010000246.1:0-2656 GCA_046754205.1 Thermodesulfobacteriota bacterium | reverse complement strand
GCGAAGACCGCCTCCATCTTCTGCTCGTCCTTGTGCTGGAAGAAGTCGTTGAAGGCCGTCCTGAAGAAGTCGCCGTACTTGCGCCTCCTCCAGTTCTTCCTCTTGCTGGTGAGGTTGGTGTAGAAGATCCACTCGCCTATGGTCGGCATGCGGACCTCGGCCCCGAGGGCCTCGAGCTTGGTGACGAGGTCCTCGTTGCTGAAGCGGTTGCTCCTCACGTAGATCTCGCCGACGACCCCGATAACCGGCCTCGTGCCGGGGTTCTCGACGGCAATCTCCCTGAAGGCGTCCCTCGCCTCGGTGAGCTCCTCGATGGGGAAGCGCCTGTTGCGTATCGCGTCGTTGACCTTGTCGAGCGATGCCCAGTAGACCCTGTCTGACTCGCCCTTGTTCTTCTCGTAGGGCCGGGTCTCCCTCAGGCGTTTCTCCAGGAGGTCGGCGGCTATTATGCCCCACCAGGCCATGCGCGGGAAGTTGCCGCCGCTCACCATGCCGAGCTCCTTGTAGAAGTTGCCGTCCTGGTCAGGGGCGTAGATGGGCACGTCCTCGTAGCCGAGCTCGTCGAGTATCAGGCGCTGGTACCTGTTGTAGCAGCCGAACCTGCAGGGGCCGTTCCCCGAGGGCATGAAAAAGGCCGTAGTCTCGCGGTCGAAGTCCTCGAGCTGCATCACCTTGACCATGTCCCCGGTGGTTACGATGCAGGGGTAGCACTCGCGCCCGGAGGTGTAGCGCCTGCCCCACTTGAGCGATTCGCCGTCGGGCATGGCCATGACCTCGGCGTCGACCCCGCAGGCCTGGAAGGCCGCGGCTATGCCGTAGGCGCCGTCCGCCATGTAGGGCATGTACAGCTTCTTCGTGAGCTTCGTCCTCACCAGGGCCTTCTTATCCGTCTTGGCCGGGGCTATGCGGTCCTTGACGTTCTTGATGCTGTCGAGGTAGGCCTCGCACCTCGTTATGGCCCCGGCGTCGGCGGAGTGCTCGTCGATCTCGAGCTGGAGGAAGGGCTTGCCCGCCGACGAGTCCTTGTAGAAGTGCGTAATCAGCGAGTCGGGGCCGCACCCGAAGTTGGTGATGTATACGGCGAAGAGCCGGTTGTCGTTCCTGATGAGGCGGGAGACCCCGAGTATCCTCTGGCCGCTCTTCCAGTACATGTCCTCGGCCAGGTCGTCGTCCACGACCGAATCCACGGGGAGCATGTCGTAGGGTATGGCGATGGTGCCCATGTCGCGGAGCTTTGCGGGGAGCTCGAGGTTGAGCCCCGGGTCGCAGGTATTGTAGGACCTGCCCACGATGACCAGCGCCGTGTCCTCGGGCTTAAGCGCGTCTATTACCTCCTTGCCCCTGGCTATCAGGCCCTCCTTGAACTCGCCCCAGGCCTTGAAGGCGGCCCTGGTGGCCCGGTCGACCTCGGCGCGCGTCTTGCCGAGTGTCCGGCCGAAGCTCATGAACTCCTTACGGAGGAGGTGCCTGGGCTGGTTGAAGTGGAATACCGGCTTCAGGACCTCCACGCCGAGGGCCTCGTAGTCGAAGGCCGAGGCCGACAGATAGGGGAAGCTCTGGACATAGGGGCAGAGCACCGTGTGGTGGTGCCCCTCCCTAGCCGGAGGGAGGTTGATCAGCGAGGGCAGGAATATCTTCTCCGCCCCCTTTTCGATGAGCTCGTGCACGTGCCCGTGGGCGACCTTCACCGGGAAGCAGGTCTCGGTGACTATGCGCTCCAGCCCCTCCTTTATAATCGACTTGTTCGTGGGGCTCGACATCTGCATCCGGAAGCCCAGGGTGTCGAAGAAGGCCTTCCAGAAGGGGTACATCTCGAACATCATGAGCATCCGGGGGACCCCTATGACCGGGGCGTCACGGCCGGCCCTCTTGCCCCTGTAGGTGCCGTAGAGCATGCGCTCGCGCTCCTTGTAGAGGTCGGGCAGGTGGCTGAACCTGTTCTCGGCGAAGCTGACGTCGTACTTTTCGCATCTCCCGCCGTAGTAAAGCGGCTCCTCGCCTTCGAGGACGACCTTTCTTATGTCGCAGACGTTGGAGCAGTCGCGGCACTCGAAGCTTTCGAGCGTGTACTTGCGCGTCCCGGCGTCAAAGCCCTTGAAGGTGCTCACGGCCCCCTCGGCCATCTCCCTCATGGCGAGCATCGCCGCCCCTATGGCGCCCGTGACGTCGTGGTTCTCCGGCACCGTTATCTTCTTTCCCGTAATCTTCTCAAAGGCGGCGACCACGCCGAGGTTGGCGGCCGTGCCGCCCTGGAAGAATATGCGGTCCCCGATCCTCCTGTCCCCGACGACGCGGTTCAGGTAATTAAGGACGATGGAGTAGGAGAGCCCGGCCACGAGCCCGTCCTTGTCCACGCCCTTCTGCTGGTGGTGGACCATGTCGGACTCGATGAAGACGGTGCAGCGCTCGCCCATGGTGGGCGCCCCCGAGCAGGCCAGCGCCAGGTCGGAGAACTCGCCCTTTATGCTTATCCCGAGCCTCTCGGCCTGCTCCTCGAGAAAGGAGCCCGTGCCGGCGGCGCAGACCTTGTTCATGTCGAAGTCCACCACCACCCCGTCCTTGAGGGCGATGTACTTCGAGTCCTGCCCCCCTATCTCGAATATGGTGTCCACCTCGGGGTCTATGACCGCCGCGGCGGTGGCCTGGGCGGTTATCT
>JBHHVK010000245.1:0-2672 GCA_046754205.1 Thermodesulfobacteriota bacterium | reverse complement strand
CTCCGGGTGGTAGCTCACCCGGATGCTTGCGTAGGGGGAGTCCCGCTTGATCCTCTCCGGGTCCACGTGATCGATGAACTCCTCGACGTCGAACTGGAGGTTGGTGAGGATGTCTATCGGAAGCTCGGGCTTAAGGTTGTTGATGATGTGGATGAACCCCTTGTGGAGGCTCGGCTCTCCGCCCTGGAGCGTGACGGGCAGGTCGGGGCGGGAGACTATCCTGTTCAGCCCCTCCACCCACTCCGGTCCGGTGAGGTGCTTTTTCGGCGGTCCCTCCTCGCCGAAGAGGTTGATGCAGTAGCTGCACCGGAGGTTGCAGGCGAGCGTCAGGAAGACGCCAATGTAGTTGTAGTGCGCTGGAATGATTATCGGCTTGGCTTCAGTCATCTCGACCCCCGTGAAAGCAGTCTGTCCACCTCTTCGTATACCCTCCTCGGCGAAATGTCGTACATGCAGGTCCTGGTCATCTCGCATTCGCTCGAAAGGCAGGGCAGGCAGTCCGGCCTCGGTTCGGGCAGGACCTTGATGCCGTCCTTTATGTATATCTCGTTGGAGAGCGACGGGCCGAAGAGCGCCACGACCCTTTTGCCGAGGGCGTGGGCTATGTGGAGCCCCAGGCTGTCGTTGGTTACGATGAGCTCGCAGGAGTTCAGCCAGTCGATGTACTCCTCTATGGAGCCGAGCCCCTTCTGCCACGAGACCGCGCGCCCGGCGCCCACGAGCAGCGCTTCGAGCTCCTTCCAGCAGCCCCTGGGCCAGGCCTTGAGCGGCCACTTGGACCCCACGTTGTGGTTGAAACCCACGTCAAAGGTGACCTCCGTCGTTGGCTTGTAGCCTATGATGGGTATCTCGCCGTTCCACTTTGCCCCGACCATCTCGAAGAGTATCTCCTCCCAGTACCTCGTGTTGGCGAGCTTGTCCCGCTCGCTCTCGCAGAGCTCGAGGACGTGCTGGCTCCCGTCGTAGGCCTTGGCAGTGCCGGTAATCGGGTCGAAGCGGAAGCCGTACCTCCTCCAGGCGGTGAGCGAGTCGGCGAAGGCGCACATGCCTCCGACCTTCTCGAGATTTATGACGGTGTCGAAGCTCTCGGCCTGGAGCTGGAGTATGCTCGTCAGGTCGTAGGGCATTATGCGGTCTATGTAGGGGTTGCCCTTGAGGAGCGATATCGCCTTCTCGTCGACGAGCCATGTGACGTGCGCGTCCTTGAACAGCGGCAGTATGACCGTGCTCCTCAACACGTCGCCGAGGCTCGTTATATGGGTTACCTCGCTTACAAGGGTCTCGGAGTATCCGAGCTTTATGATGAGTATCTTTTCCCTTTGCATTCCTCTCCGTTCCTCGCTTATTTCAAGGGGCCCGGCCGCCCCCTAAGACTCGTTCCGGCTGCACCCGCAGGCCCCGGGGGGCCCGGGCTCGAGCACCCGGCCTGCCACATGGAAGCAGAGCTTTTCCGGCGAAAACCCCCTCGACTCCATGGCCCTCTTCCTCAGGAAGTACTCGGTAAAGGAGTAGGCCCGCCTGGTGAATATACCGTGCCTTGCCAGGAAGACCACGTCGAGTCCGCTGTGGAAGATAAAGCCCCAGAAGACGGCCTTCAGGGGAGCGAGCCCCGTAACGTGCGCCGCCGCGTAGAGGACGGCGAGAAACTCAGCGGTGTGGAAGACCTCCACGTTCAGGAACGCCGGCGAGTGCCAGTGCCGGGTAAGCTCCTTGTGGTATGCGAACATCCTCCTTATGGACCAGTCCCTGAGGCCCGTGTGGTATACGTAGTCGATGTAGTGGTCCACGTCTATGAGGACCGAGGCGGCCCAGAAGACCGCGCTCCAGAGGCCGCCCATAACCGGCCAGAGCGCCGCCGCGCCCGCGCCTCCCCATATCACGTGGTCCCTGAGCGTCATAATTTCTTCAGCCCCTCGGCGTTGAATATCTCCTCCGAGTGCTTGAACTTTTCGAGTATGAAGCTCTCGTACACGCCCCTTACGGTGTTTACGAGGGAGAACCTCATCGGGTATATCCTGCTCTTCACCAGCCCCGCCTTGACCATGTAATAGGCGATGAAGTACAGGCTCGTAAGCGGGAGCTTTATGAGGCGCTTTACGACGAGGTTCCTGAGCGACGGCTTCCAGAGGCAGACCGTGGCCAGCAGGCTCAGGTTCCTCTGCATGAGCTTTTCCCTGGCCGTGAAACACTTGAGCGGCGAGTCCGACTGGTAGCTCATGTGGAGCTTGTCGAAGTCGCCGTCGAAGTCCCCCCTTTCGATGGCGTACCGGGCGAGCTCGGTCTCGGGATAGGGGAAGAAGAGAGGGAACTCGCCGAAGGTGACGTGGCAGCGGAGGTTCAGGTCGAGGCTCTCGATGTCCTCTGCGAGCGAGGTGCCCGGTATGGCGAATATCGTGTTCGAGAAGGTCGGCACGTCGTACTTCCTGCAGAGGTCGAAGGCGGCGATCATCGTCTCCTTGGTCATGTTGCGCTTGAGGATGTCGTTTCGGACGTGGTCATCTCCCGCCTCGATGGACATGCTTATCGATGCGAGCCCCGCCGCCTTGAGCTTCTTTATTATCGGCTCGGTGAGGAGGTTGGCGCGCATGAGGCAGTGGAAGGGTACGCCGATCTCGCGCGGGTACTTCTCGGCGAACTCGGTGAGCCACTCGTCGTCCTTCATGACGAAGATG
>JBHHVK010000244.1:0-2678 GCA_046754205.1 Thermodesulfobacteriota bacterium | reverse complement strand
CCTCGCCCCCCTCGCCCCAGCCATCCCCCGGGGCTGTTTTTTTCTTCGCCTGTCTCTTGGCCATCTGAGGTATACACTGTCCCTGTCGTTAAGAAAGGTATAACAACCTATTATACATGAAGGGGGCGCCCTTTTCCACGTAAAGTGTGCTGGCCGGACCGGCAATGGTGGAACCCTCCGATTATCAAGCCATTTGCCGGGCCTCTAGGGTATAATTTACGGAAGATGGAACCGGGGCTGCTTGAAAAGGTCATAGGGGAGCTCAAGGTCGGGCTCACGGGAGGGGTGGTTTCAAGGGTCACCCAACCCGACGCCCGGACCGTCATGCTCAAGGTCTTCGTCCCCGGGGGCGGGGAGGGCGGAAGGGGTGAAAAGAGGCTCCTCATATCCACCCGTCCGGGGCTATCGAGGATGCACCTTACGGCCGCCCGGCCCCCGTGCCCCCCCAGGCCGCCGCGGTTCTGCGCCCTGCTCCGGAGCCGCATAACGGGCGCGCTCATCGACGGCTTCGAGCAGGTCCCCGGAGAGAGGATAGCGCGGATATTCCTTAAAAAGAGGGTGGACGGCGAGGTCCGGGCGTACGCCCTCGTGGCGGAGCTTACGGGCAAGTCGGCCAACGTGATACTCCTCGACGGCGGCGGCGTGGTCATCGACGCCGTTAAGAGGTTTCCCGCCGGGTCCGTGCGGACCGTTGAGCCGGGGGTCAGGCTCGAACCCCTGCCGCCGCCCCCTGCCGCGCCCCCGGCCGGGGGGAAGGGCGGAGCGCGCGGCCTTCCGCCAAAAGGGCCGGGCGAGACGTGGAACGAGGCAGCGGACAGGTTCTTTACCGCCCTCGCCGGCCGCACGGCGGCTGAGCTTGAAAGAAAGAGGCTCGCGAGGGTCATAAAGAGGGCGCTCAAGAGGGCCGGGAGGCTCAAGAGGAACCTCGAGGGCGACCGCGCAAGGGCCGAGGAGGGGCTCGGGGGCTACAGGTACGGCGAGCTTCTGGTAACGAACCTCCACGCCTTCGCGCGCGGGGCCGCGGAGGTGGTCCTTACGGACTACACCGTGGTGCCGCCCGAGGAGGTCGCCGTCCCCCTCGACCGCAGGCTCACGCCCAGGGAGAACGCCGAGAGGTTCTTCAAAGTCGCCAGGAAGTCGAAGAGGGCCCTTGAGCTTATAGGCAAGAGGATGCCCGGGGTCGAGGGAGAGATGGAGTACCTGAAGACCCTGGAGTACGGAATCGAGACGGCCGAGACCGAAGGCGACGTCGAGGCGTTGGCCGCTGAGCTCGCCGAAGGGGGTTACCTGAAAGTGGCGCCGGAGAGGAAGGAAAAAAAGGAGGCCGCCGGGGCCGAGCCCGTGAGGCGCTACAGGTCGAGCGAGGGGTTCGAGATAATCTGCGGCAGGTCCGGGAGGGGCAACGACCTCATCGTAAGGGAGCTCGCCTCGGGCGAGGACATCTGGCTGCACGCCGACAAGGCCCCCGGCTCGCACGTCCTCATAAAGGTCGCCGGGCGGGCCGGGGAGCTTACCGGAAAGACGATAGAGGAGGCGGCCGGGCTCGCCGCCTGGCACAGCAAGAACAGGGGGGCGATGAAGGTCGATGTCATCTACACCCCGGCCCGCAACGTCCGAAAGCCCAGGGGCGCCAAACCGGGCCTCGTAACCGTCCGCGAGCACAAGACCATAAGGGTCAAGCCCGCTGACATGGAGTAAGCCTATGCCAGACCGTTCGATCTGTCCCGGCTGCGGGGGCGTCGTCTCCCCCGGCGATTCCTTCTGCCCGTCCTGCGGCGCAAGCCTCGGCGGCGGGGCGGGCGGGGGGGGCGGGGGGGGCGGGGCCCCTGCCGTCTCTGACGAGGAGTACGCGGCCTACATCGGCAAGAACGCCGACTTCTACCTGAGGAAGTTTAGAAGATTTGCCGCCGGGGGGGCCGGGGGGGCCGGGGGGGCCGAGAGGTTCGCCCTTACCTGGCACTGGCCGGCCTTCTTCTTCCCCGTCCTGTGGATGCTCTACAGGAAGATGTACGTCTGGGCCCTGGTGGCGTTCCTCGTCGACATGGTGCCGGGCCTGGGGGTCGTCTTCATGGTGGTCTTCGGCGTTACGGCCAACTACATCTACTTCAGGCACGTCCGGGCCCGGGTCTTCGAGGCGCGCGAGACCGCGGGGCCCGAGGGCGCGGTCGCCGGGCTTGCGGCCTCTGGGGGCGTTAACAGGTGGGTCTTCGTGCTTGCCGCCGTCATAGCCGTGGTCATCCTTATGGGGACGATCGCCGCGCTCACGATGGCCCCGGAGCACGCCGACGAGGTCTGGTATTGAATGGAAAGGCTCTTTTTCCGCGGGTTCAGGTTTGCAACCTGAACCGGAAAATTCGTTCAACCGTAAAAGAACTTTCGGGTTCAGTCTGAATCAATAAACCCGCCTAAGACAATTAAATACATCCCCTCCCTTATGATGACGGGAGGGGAGACAGGGTAATTCGCGGCGATAGACAGCTAAGACCCTGAAATAAATTCAGGGTGACAATTTCAGCATATGGCTCGGGACGAACGGCCCTGTCATGCTGAATTTATTTCAGCATCCCGGCCCACACCAGGCCTCTCCGTGTTATATTAATCCCATGCACAATACGGCGCAAAAACCCTTCAACACCCTCTCGGACTGGCTGAAGAAAAGGTTCGGCTGCAGGGTCTTC
>JBHHVK010000243.1:0-2693 GCA_046754205.1 Thermodesulfobacteriota bacterium | reverse complement strand
ACGGCGTTGGCCATGAGCGTCTGCGTGCAGTTTTTCGCCGGGAGGAAGGGGAAGGTGGCGCCGTCGACGACGTAGAGGTTCGGGAAATCGACGGACCTGCAGAGCTCGTCGGTGGTAAGCGGGCCGCCGCCGCGCGTCATGGGCAGCGTCCCGGCGTAGTGTACGCTCGCCCCCATGGGGCGGACGTGTGTCATGGCCGAGGGCGCCACGCAGCCGAGTTTCCTCAGAAGCCTCCTGAGCCTGGTGATGGTCCGCCCGACCCTTGCGGAGTCGTCGTGGGCCGGGGCGTAGCGGAGGCTCAGCCCCGTACCGCCTTGCCCGGGGGTTATGGTCACGTAGTTGCCCTCCCTCCTCGTGTCCGGGAAGTTGACGTTCACGATGCCGAGGGCCGCGTGAAGGCGGCTGAACAGGAAGGTCGACGTCCGCAGGTCGAAGGGGAAGGACTCGATGAGCGGGTGAACGAGCGAGCTCGTAAGCGTTGTGACGAGCATGTGGACGTAGTCCTTCGCCGCCGCTCCCACCAGGCCCATGGCGATGAGGTTGTACTGGTAGGCCTCGCTCTCCACCGGCCTGCCCGCCATCTTGAGGTTTACGAAGGGGACGAGGACCTGCCTGTTGTCCATGAGCCCCGTGAGCCGTTTAATCCTGCCCGTCTTCTTCCATATCGAATCGAGGAATATCTTGGAGGAGCCGAGCGCCCCGGCGGCGAGCGCCACGTGGTCTGCCTTGAAGTCAAGGGTCTTGCCGTCATCGAGCCTGGCGGCGAAGACCTTCGTGGCCCGGCCCCCGGAGTCGTAGTCGAAGTGCGTGACCCGCACGCCCGGCACATAGGTGAAGTTCTTGAAGTCCATGCACTCGTCGAGTGTCATGGAGGGCGTGTAGAGCGCGCCCGTGGGGCAGCCCCAGAGGCACCTGCCGCAGTAGGTGCAGCCCTGGCGGCCGTCCATCGGGTCTGCGAGAGTTGCCACGCGCGACCTGCCGAGGTAGAAACCCTTCCTGTTAAAGGACCTCTTTTTCGCCTGGTAGCTCTCAAGGAGCAGGCTCGAGTGGGCGTCGAGCCTGAGGGGCCCCGTGATGTTGGCGTGGAAGGGGAGAAAGGCCGAGAGGTCGTCCTCGGCGCCGGTTATGCCTATCCTTTCGGCCACCGTTGAGTAGTAGGGCTCTATGTCGTCGTAGCCGAAGGGGAAGTCCGCGAGCTCGGCGTCGCCAAAGGGGTAGGACCCGGCCGTCCATGCCTCGGCGAGCCCGCCCCTGGCAAAGGAGGCGAGGGGAGAGAACCCGTCCGCCTCGACCCCGAGCTCGCCCCGCGAGGCGAGGACGTACCCCTTTGAGGGGGGAAGGCCGTAGTATTTTCCCTTGTTTCCGGGGAGGATGACGGACCGGAAGTCTCCCCCGAGAAAATACTCCACCGGGTCGTCGAGGCCCCTTTTGAGGCCGTCGAAGCTGTATTCGGGGTTTACGGCCTCGGGCCTGGTCCTGCCCACGTCGAGCATCACCACGTCATAACCCTTCTTGAGGAGCGTCAGGGCGAAATGCACCCCGCTCGCCCCGGAGCCTATGACGACTACCTCAGCCATCTCTTCTGGCCCTTTTCCGCCCTTTTCCGGACCCGAGGGCGGCCCTGAGCGGGAGGAAGGCGGCCGACGCCGCGGCGAAGGTCGCGGCGAAGGCCCCGGTGCGCGCCGCCATCCTTCCGGCGAGCGACGCCCGCCCGACGGGCTCGCGGAGCCGGAGCAGCCCGTCGGAGTAGCCGGTGCATTCGAGTATGGCCAGCAGGAGGACGAGCTTCTTTTTCACCAGCGAGGTCCTGAAGAGGACCGACGAGTAGGCGTCGGCGAACCTGGTGAAGACGGCCCCGAGGGAGGCGACCCTGAGCAGGGCGGCGTCGAACCCGTCGGCGGGCTCGCCGAGGGCCAGGGCGCGGCAGCCGTCGATGTACTTCGCCGTCACGTACTCCGTGGGCCCCTTGCCCGTAAGGTAGCGGCAGAGGGCGGCGCACTCCTTTTTCATGGCCTCCTCGCGCTCTGCCTCCTTTGCGTGGGCCGAGGCGAGCCCTATCATCTCGTCCACGCCCTTCATCTCCCCGCGCCCGGCTGCCCGGAGGGGGTTTACGGCCGTGGTGCCGTCGAAGCGGAAGCTCGCAAGCTGGCCCACGGTGAAGGGCAGGTAGGAGTAGGCGAAGGTCTCGAGCACGGTGAGCATGGGAACGAGCAGGCCGAGCGGCACGTGGAGCACCCTCGGGTCACGGCCGCGCATGGACCTGTGTATCCTCCTTATGAACTCCTCTATGGATACCTTCTCCGGGCCGCCGAGGTCGAGGGTCTCGCCGCCGAGGGCGTCCTCTTCCACGATGGACACGATGGAGCGGACGAGGTCGTCGACGTATATCGGTTGTATGGGGGTCCTGCCGTCGCCGAAGATCGGACAGACGGGGGCGAGGGCGAGCCTGCTGAGGCTGTCCCACGTCCCGGAGCCCGGGCCGATTACTATGGCGGGCCGCACTATGGCGTAATCGAGCCCGCTTCGGGCGACGGACTTTTCGGCGGCGAGCTTGCTCCGTGCGTAGGGGTATCTCCTTATGTCATCGAACTTGACCGCCACCGTGGAGACGAAGACGAAGCGCCTGACCCCCGCGTCCCTGCATTCCCGCAGAAGGACCTCCGTGGCCTCGGTGTTTACGCGGAAGTACTCGG
>JBHHVK010000242.1:0-2702 GCA_046754205.1 Thermodesulfobacteriota bacterium | reverse complement strand
ATATCATTTAAAAACATCCTGGCACCACGAACTTTTCTTGGTATTAGCTTGGCATTAGTCTTCATAAGTTTTTTTATTTAAGAAAGGCTATTTTTCCCGGAGGCATCGGTGAAACCGGCCTTTTTTTCATTTCCTTTTTGCGAAGGTGAACAGATGGCATGACCCTAAACAAATGCGAACAATCTCAAGAGAACGTTGACGCCAGGCCACGATGTAGGATAAAGGCCAAGGGTGTCAGTCTTTAGTATATTCGTCTCTGTAAAGGGAGGGATTATGTATGGGACACGGAAAGGACCGGGTACTCTGCAAATGAAGACGATTCCCTTAACCTTGGCGTCCAAAAGCATATCAGCGGGCGTGAAGAAGGCCAGGATTAAACGGGAAACCTACTATACATGGATAAAGGTTCCTTAATTTAAATCAAAGCTTGTTAGAATATGCCGGCACAGAGGTGGATATCCGGCCGCCATAACGTCGGCCCTGGCCCCCGGGTGCCCCTCCTCTCCTCCTCTCCCTTACCCCCCCTTACCCCCCCGGCCCCCCGGCCCCTCAGGCCGGGAGGTGCTGCTTTACCAGCGAGACCAGCTCGTCCATGTCAAAGGGCTTGGCCACGTACTTGTCGGCGCCGGTGTAGAGCCCGACCCTTATGTCCCTCTCCTCGGTCTTCGCCGTAAGCATTATGACCGGGATGTCCTTGCAGGCGTCGTCCCGCTTGAGAAGCCTGGTGACCTTGTAGCCGCTCATACTGGGCAGCATGACGTCTATGATGATGAGCTGCGGGTGTTCCTCCCTCGCCTTGGCCAGGGCGTCCTCGCCGTTATAGGCCTCTATGGTGTATATCTCCTCCCGCTCCAGGTTGAACCTTATGCTCTCCACCACATCCCGCTCGTCGTCGACCACGAGCACCGTCTTTCTTTCCATTCATCGCCTCCGTCGTTGGCTCCGACCTCCCGCCGTCCTCTTCAACCGGTCCGCACACGCCCCCGGACGGGGCCTGAGAGCCCCGGGGCCGGTGAAATAAGAAAAGCCCGGACCTTGCCTCCACTGGTGGATGTCCGGGCTGCGACAAATCTTCTCGCGCGTTGTCGAAGTAGTCGGTTTCATCGGGATTTTAGCCCATAAGAGGACCATAGTCAAGGGCATACGGGGCCCGCCGGGACCGCCGGCGGCTTCAGGGCCGTAATATCATCTATTTCCGAGGGTCAGGAGGGATATCCACCTCGGTCTCTTCGGCCTGTCCGGGCCCGGCTATTCAAGCTCCTTTTTCTTTCTCTCTATCTCTTCGGCGTCACAGCAGGAGTGCCCCCCCTTCGAGAGGATGGCGTCGCGCTCGTTCTCCTCGGTGTAGTGGGCCCACCCCCTCTTGAGCCTCTCCATCAAGCTGTCGTCGAGGACGAAGCCCTTGGAGACCATCCAGTGCTCTATGGCCTCCTCGCAGCAATTCACGAGGTCGTACTCGACGAAGACATCCCTGTTCTCGGCGTCTATGGTGACCTTTCTGACACCCTTTACCTTGCCTATCTCCTCCTCCCACTGGGCGGCACCGCCCTCGGTCGGCCCGGTCTTGTACATGATGTGGTGGTGTTTCAGCTCTTCCATAGCGCTCCCTCCTTTCCGCTCTTGCCCGGCCGGCGGCCCTCGGGCCCTCCCGAGATGCTCTCGCGGAAGACCTTCACGAGGGCCGGGTCGAATTGCGTCCCTCCGCTTTTGCCGAGCTCCTCGGCCGCGGCGGCCCTGTCGATGGCCTTTTTGTAGGGCCTGTCCGTCGTGAGGGCGTCAAAGGCGTCCACCACGGCGATTATCCTCGCGGCAAGCGGGACATCCTCTCCCTCGAGGCCGTCGGGGTAGCCGCCACCGTCGAACCTCTCGTGGTGGTGGCGTACGCCGGGTATCACCCCGCTCATCTCCTCCACGTAGCCCAGTATCCTGGCGCCTATCTCGGGATGCTGCCGCATCAGGCGCTCCTCGGCGGTAGTCAGCACGCCGCCCTTTCTCAATATGGCGTCGTCTATGCCTATCTTTCCGATGTCGTGGAGTATCGCGGCGAGCTTCAGGTCTTCCCTCTCGGGGTCCTCGAGCCCGATGGCGTCGGCCACCATGAGGGCGTATTCCATGACCCTCCTCGTATGGCCCCCGGTGTAGGGGTCGCGGCTGTTGACGGCCTCGGCCAGGGCCTCGGCCGTATGCAGGAACTCGTCCTTTAGCTTCCGGTAGAGTCCTGCGTTCTCGATGGCCACGGCGGCCTGGCTGCCCAGTGCGCAGAACATCTCGAGCTCTATCTCCGTAAACTCCCGCTCCCGGCCGGTGACGCCGAGAAGGCCGTAGGCCTCTCCCTTTTTCTCGAGCGGCGCGAAGACCATCTCCGACAAGAGCGGCATGGCGGCGGCGTACCCGCGGTATTCGTCAGCGGAGAGGAGCTCCTCCATCGTGATGACCGAACCCTTGTGGACGATGCAGTGGTCGAAGGACCCGACGTCATGAAAATGCTTCAACGGAAGCTCCCCGGCCTCGAAGCCGCGGGACCCGTATACGCTCAGGACGTTTCTGTCCCTGTCGAGGAGGAGTATGAGGACCCGGTCCCTGTCAAGGACCCTCGACGTCTTGTCCATGATTATCTCCACCACCTCGTCTATGTCCAGGGTGGAGTTTATCGCCTTGGAGAGGTCGTGGAGCGCCCTCAGGGCATCTATGACTTCCTTCTT
>JBHHVK010000241.1:0-2709 GCA_046754205.1 Thermodesulfobacteriota bacterium | reverse complement strand
GCGCCCATGGCGAGGGTGGGGATTATCATTATCGCGGCGCAGAGCAGGAACTGGACGAAGTTGAAGAGCCAGAAGCTCGAGCCAGTGGCCTCCCTCACCGTGAAGAAGACCGAGGGCAGGTCCCTGTAGAAGAATATGGTAAGGAGCGCCGTGGAGCCTATGACGGCCTCGAGGGCCGCGAACCACAGAAGCGGCCTTCTGCACCTGTCTATGAAGGGGGCGAAGAATATGGAGCCGGCGCCTATGCCGCCGAGGAAGGTGGCGAGCATGATGGTGAAGGCGTAAATGCTCGAGCCGAGCACCAGGCTGAAGACCCTCGTCCAGAGGACCTCGTAGGCGAGGCTGCAGAAGCCTGAGACGGCGAAGGTGGCGAGCACGACGACGCCCAGGGCGCCGCGGCCGACCGATGAGTCGGCCTCTACGAGGCTTACCTCCTCTGCGCCGTGAGCGGCGCCGTAGAGCATGTCCTCCTCCCGCGCATGCGACACCATGACGCGGCCGAAGATGGCGAAGACGAGTATGCCCACTATTATGTCCACCACCCCGGCGGCGTAGATCGTGGCCTTGACGCCGAGCAGATAGAGGGAGAAAAAGCCGGTGAGAAGGGACCCCGTTACAGCCCCTATGGTGTTTACCGCGTAGGGCAGTGCCGTGTGGAACCCCACCCTGCCGGAGGAGGAGGCGAGGTACTTTACGAGCACCGGGAGGGTGCCGCCCATGAGCGTGGTGGGCACTATGAGGGCCGCGAAGGTGAGCGCGAACTGGGCGGGTTCGAACCCGGCCCGCACATGCTCCGCGCCGCCGGCGCCTGCTGTGGAGACATAGACGTCGCGGACGAGGCCGAAGACCCCGGGGGAAAGGATGCAGTAGACCCCGAGGAGTATCTCTATCGCCGCGTAGAGCTTGAGCGGCGCGTGGATCCTGTCGATGACGCGCCCGAAGACGAGGCTCCCGAGGGCGAGCCCGGCCATGAAGACGACCAGCACGGTCGTCACGGCGAACTGGGTGGAGCCGAAGGCGAGTATGAGGAGCCTTATCCAGACGAGCTCGTAGGCGAGCCCCGTCAGCCCGGTGAGGAAAAAGAACCCCAGTATGAGGCGGTTCGAGCCCCGGCCGTCGTTGTCTTCGTCCGCGGAATAATTCAAATCAGTCCGGTCCATCCCTTAAGGGGTTTGTGCAACCGCTGCGGCCCTACTACTTTACCATGAGAATCGGGGCGTTAAAAAACCTTTTTACCCTCGCCCCCTCCCCCCCCGCTACCATAATAACGGCCGCCGAAAGGGATAACTTGACGGCCGGTCCGCCTCCTGCCCGGCGGGTCACGCAATTGTTGATTTTCCCCCCCGTATCTGGTAGGCTTATCGGAATATTTCTGAAAAAGTCCTAATCGAAGAAGGAGGATACATGCCCCGGATAAAGAGGATACTGATGAGCGGCTTCGGGTCGAAGGCCGTGGCATTGTTTGCGGCTGTCGCCTTTACGGCCATGCTCCCCTACGGCTGCTCCAAACAGGATGAGAAGGCCGGGGCCAAGAAGGCCCCCGAGACGACCGCCGAGCAGCAGGCCGGGGCGGAGCCGGCCCAGGAGCACTTCAACAAGGGCGTGCAACACTCGCTTGCTGGTGACTACGACGCCGCCATCGAGGAATACGAAAAGACCATCGAGTACAACCCCCAGAGCGCGGAGGCGTACAACAACATGGGGTTCGCCTACTTCGACAAGGGCGACATCGACAAGGCCATAGAGATACAGAAAAAGGCGCTTGAGATAAACCCCCACCTGCCGAACGGGTACTACGGACTCGCCCTCGCCCTGGAGAAGAAGGGGGACGAAAAGGGGGCCATCGAAAACTGGAAGGCCTTCATACAGTACGCCGAGCCACACAGCAAATGGTGGTTGAAGGCCAAGGAGCGCATCGGCGACCTGGATTCCAAGAACGCCAAGGGGGCCGAAAAGGCCAAGTAGCCGGCGCCGCGGGACGGATAAGCAAAGGGCAGGGAACCGGCCGGTTCCCTGCCCTTTTTCCTTTGCGCCGCCCTGCGCCCGCCGTACCCGGAGCCCGGGGCCGCGCGGCTTCGGCCTAACCGAATACCTTCCTGACTGTTATGGCCTCGTCGCGGGCGGCGCCCACGGAGATCATCACCGCCTCCACCCCCGAGAGCTCCTCGAGCCTCCTTACGTACTTCTGCGCCTTTTCGGGGAGCCGGTCGAATGACCTTACGCCCGTCGTGGGTGTCATCCAGCCGTCAAGCTCCTCGTAGACCGGCTCGGAGCCGTTGAGCCTGTCCATCCCCGTGGGGAAGTAGTCGAGCGGCTCGCCTTCGAAGGTGTAGCCGGTGCAGACCTTGATCTTCTCGAGCCCGTCGAGCACGTCGAGCTTGGTTATTATGAGCCCGTCGAGGCCGTTTATGTCGGCGGCGTACCTGGCCGCCACGGCGTCGAACCAGCCGACGCGGCGCGGCCTGCCGGTGGTCGCGCCGTACTCCCCGCCCTCCTCGCGGAGCCTGGCCGCCTCGGGCCCGGCGAGCTCGGTGGGGAAGGGCCCCTCGCCCACCCTGGTGGCGTATGCCTTGGTCACGCCTATGACCTCATCGAGCCTGGTGGGGCCCACGCCCGAGCCGGTGGCCGCGGCGCCCGCCACGGTGTTCGACGAGGTCACGTAAGGGTAGGTGCCGTGGTCCACGTCGAGCAGCGTGCCCTGGGCGCCTT
>JBHHVK010000240.1:0-2731 GCA_046754205.1 Thermodesulfobacteriota bacterium | reverse complement strand
GTTTCCCCTCCTTTAACCTCACCGGAGAGCTGGGGGGCGCGTCCACGAAGCTCACGGACATGCTCGAAACCCCCAACATCTTCTGGACCGTCTTCGTCCAGGCCGCCATGCCGGTAATCGACGGCGCGAGGCGGAGGTCCGAGGTCACCAGGTCCGAGGCGGCCCTGAGGCAGTCTCTCGCCGACTACAGGCAGGCCGTGCTCGACGCCATGAAGGAGGTGGAGGACGCGCTTTCAAGGTCACGGGCCACCACCGAGAGGATCGCCATGCTCGGCCAAAGGGTGGCCGCATCCGAAGGCGCCCACCGCCTCGCCCTCGACACCTACATGCAGGGCCTCGGCGACTACCTCCCGGTACTCGACGCCCAACAGCGTCTATTCGATGCGAGGAGCGCGCTCCTCGAGGCAAGACGGAGCCTCGTCTCCGACCGCATCACGCTGGCGCGCGCCCTCGGCGGGGACTGGCCCGATGAATTCATGGACGAACGAGCCGGGGCAGGGAAGATGGCAAAGGAGAGGGAGTAGATGAGCGACTCGTCGAAGAAGAGGATTTTCAAGGTACTCCTGCCGGTCCTGATCCTGGCCGGCGGGGCGGGCGTTACGGCCGTCCTCGTGATGAGCCGCCCCTCGCCCACCAGGCAGGAGCGCGTCGACGCGGGTGCGCTGGTCCATGTCATGGCGGTGGCGAAGGGGTCGAAGAAGGTCACCGTATTCGGCACGGGTACGGTCGAGGCGGCCCGCGAGGTCACCGTGATACCCCAGGTGAGCGGCAGGGTCACGAGCCTATCAGCGGCGCTCGTCTCCGGAGGCTTTTTCAGGACCGGGGAGACGCTCTTCGAGATAGAGCGGACCGACTACCGCCTCGCGGTCGAAAGGGCCGAGGCCGCCCGCGCCGCTGCCGAGTACGAGCTCGCGAAGATCGAGAGCCAGGCCCGCGTGGCCCGGACCGAATGGGAGAGGCTCGGCATGGAGGCCCCGGCCGGGCCCAACCCGCTGGTAATCTTCGAGCCCCAGCTCAAGGACGCCCGCGCGGCCCTCAAGTCGGCCGCCGCGGAGGTGGAGCAGGCAAGGGTGAACCTTGCGAGGACGGTCATCCGCGCCCCCTTCAACTGCCGCGTCAGGTCAGAGGAGGTCGAGCTCGGACAATACGTCAGGGCCGGCACAGGGGTGGCGGAGCTCGCCGGCACGGACAACGCCGAGATAACGGTGCCCCTTGCCCTCGACGAGCTTGAGTGGTTCTCCGTACCGAGGCAGGGCCGTCCCGCCGGATCGAAGGCCGAGGTGGTCCTGAGGACGAACGGAACGGAGCGCCGCTGGGAGGGCCGGGTGGCGAGGTCGGTGGGCGAGGTGGGCACGAAGGACCGCATGATGCGCGTGGTCGTCACGGTCGAAGACCCTTATGGCCTGAAAAGGAAAAGCGCCGGGGGCGCGGCTGGAGCGACCCTGCCTCTAGGCGCCTTCGTGGAGGTCGACATAGAGGGCAGGGAGCTCGATGGGGTGGTGACCATCCCGAGGACCGCGCTTAGGGACGACTCCACGGTATGGACCGTCGGCGAAGACTCCACCCTTCACATAAGGAAGATAAGGCCCGTGAGGATAGAGCGCGAGGAGGTAATAGTCTCCGAGGGGCTCGGAGACGGTGAGCTTGTCATATTGACGACGCTCTCCGGGGCCGCAGAGGGGATGAAGCTCAGGGTGGTCGGGGGGGATGAGGACGGGGGGTCCGAATGAGAGGCGCCGTAAGATGGATGGCCGGCAACGGCGTGGCCGCCAACCTCCTCATGATGATATTCATCGTGGGCGGGATCCTCATGGGCTATACCGTCAAGCAGGAGATCTTCCCGGAGATCCTCCTTGACAAGGTCATGGTCACGGTCCCCTACCCCGGGGCGGGCCCCGAGGAGGTCGAGGAGGGGATAGTCCTCAAGATAGAGGAGTCCATCAGCGGCATCTCGGGAGTCAAGGAGGTGAGGTCCGTGGCCTCCGAGGGGGCCGGCGTCGTCACGGCGGAGGTCCTCCCCGGAGAGGACACCGACCAGGTGATGCAGGACATCAAGGCCGAGGTGGACCGCATCACGACCTTTCCCCGGGAGGCGGAGAGGCCCGTAATAACAAAGCTCGTAAACCGCATAGACGTCATATCCGTCGTGGTATACGGGGACATACCGGAAAGGAGCCTCAGGGAGTACGCCGAGGAGATAAACGACGACCTCCTCGCGATGCCCGAGATAACCCAGGCCGCGCTTGCCGGCGTGCGCCCCTACGAGATATCCATCGAGGTGCCCGAGGAGAACCTCCGCGGATACGGGCTCACCCTCGACGCCATCGCCGCCCGCGTAAGGCGGGCGTCGGTGGACCTGCCCGCCGGCACGGTAAAGTCCGCCGGGGGCGAGGTCCTGCTGAGGACCAAGGAGAAGCGCTACCACGGCCCCGAGTACGCAGGCGTCACTATACTCGAAAACCCCGACGGCAGCGAGGTCCGCCTCGGCGACATAGCCGCCGTCCGCGACACCTTCGCCGAAACGGACGAGTTCGCCAAGCTCGACGGCGAGCGGGCCGCCCTGGTGACCGTCTTCCGCGTGGGAGGGCAGAAGCCCACGGAGATATCCCGCATGGTGAGGGGCTACGTGGAGGCCAAAGCACGCCAACTCCCCCCCTCCGTAAAGATAACCACCTTCAACGACACCTCGGAGATGCTCAAGAGCAGGATGAACCTGCTCTTGAAGAACGCC
>JBHHVK010000239.1:0-2743 GCA_046754205.1 Thermodesulfobacteriota bacterium | reverse complement strand
GGGCATGGTCATGAACTTCCCCCTCGGCGTCTACCTCCAGTACGCAAACGCCGAGAGCACCCAGAACGCGTCCGAGGCGAACATCTTCAACGGCGGACCCAACAACGCCAAGGCCTTCTCAGTCGTGGCCGAGCTCGGCGTATGGCCGGGCCGCGCCACCCTCGGCCTCGGCTACCGCGACGGCGACGACGGCACCGCCTCGAAGAGCAACGACAACGCCTTCCTCGTGGCCGGCACCTACCAGGTGGCCCAGAACGTGCAGTTCCAGTTCGACTACTCCTGGTTCACCGGCAGCAGTTACGAGGCGACCGGCGGCGGCGCGAAGGGGACCGGGGACGGCGACCAGCAGGTGACGCTCATGATACACGCCGGCTTCTGAGGCGGCGACCGAAACGCACAAGTTCCCGAAAAGGGGGAGGCTCCTGGAGCCTCCCCCTTTTTTTTCGGGAAGGAACGCCCGGCTCTGACACAAGGCGGGGGGCCGAACAAATATTTAGGTTGAGCCCCCGGTGGCCGCTGTGTTTTAATTAGGCCATGGCAAGGACGGTAGCGCTCGTCTCAGGAGGTCTCGACAGCTGCGTGGCCGCGGCCGTGGCCGCGCGGGCCGGGACCCCGGCCTTTCTCCACGTCAACTACGGACAGAGGACCGAGGCGAGGGAGCTCCGGGCCTTCGGCGAGATAGCCGACCACTACGGGGCCGCGGAAAGGCTCGTGGCGGATATCGGTTACCTCCGGGAGATAGGCGGCTCGGCCCTTACGGACGAGAGTATCGAGGTCCCCACCGGCGGAGGAGGGGGGGGCGGGGGGGGCGTAGGCGGCGGGGGCATACCCGTAACCTACGTTCCCT
Organism: Thermodesulfobacteriota bacterium; assembly: GCA_046754205.1. Taxonomy (GTDB): domain Bacteria; phylum Desulfobacterota; class GWC2-55-46; order GWC2-55-46; family JBHHVK01; genus JBHHVK01. The sequence goes on along the minus strand of JBHHVK010000239.1, from coordinate 1,896 downwards.
TCAGGAACGCCCACCTTCTCGCCATAGCCGTATCATGGGCCGAGGTCATCGGCGCAGGGGAGGTCTACATAGGGGCGGTCGAGGAAGACGCCCCCGGGTATCCCGACTGCCGCGAGAGCTTTTTCCGGGCCTTCCAGGAGGCGATAAAAGAAGGCACGAGGCCCGGTTCGGGCATAGAGATAAGGACCCCGCTCATACACATGGACAAGGCCCGTATCGTGAGGCTGGGCATGGAGCTCGGGGCACCGCTGGGGCTTACATGGTCGTGCTACAGGGACAGTGAAGCGGCCTGCGGGGAGTGTGATTCCTGCGTGCTAAGGCTGAGGGGTTTCAAAGGCGCGGGCGCCGCGGACCCCATACCGTACCGCCGGTAACGCCGCCGGGCTGCAATATCAAAAATTTCCGGCAAGGAGGCAGAGTTGACATTCAACGAGTTCCTGAAGGTCAAAAAGGAGATAGACCCCGAAGGCAGGGATATGGCGGACCTCATGGACGAATATTACGACGAGTACCAGGAGTATCTGCTTGGCCTGAAGGAAGGCTGCGGACCCGACAACTGAGCGGGCCGGGGGGCCGGGGCGGCGGCGGGAGGCCCCTTCCGCGAAGGCGGCCCCCCGATGGGTGGTCAATGCCGGTGGTGTCGGCGGGGGTAGTGCCTGTAGGGCCAGGGGGAATAGGGGTAGTAGGGGCCGTAGTACGGACCGTAATATGGGCCGTAATAGGGACCGTTGTAAGGGCCGTAGTAGGGGCCGTAGTACCGGCGTCCCCACCACGGGTAGGGATAGCCTTCGTACTCATACTCCTCGAAGAGCTTCATCTCCAGGGGGGCGATGATCGGGAAGGGGTAGTCCATGCGGCCGATCCTTCCGGTCTTTACGCCCTCCACCGTTCCGGCCACCGTGATCTTTTTGTCCGCGGCGAAGGTGGCGGCGTCGAGATAGCCCCTGGCGGTTACGATAAACCTTCCCCTCGATGCCCCTTCGCCCGGTATGTCGTCGTATTCGAGCGCCCTTTCGAGGACCTCTATCTCCGTCGTATCCTCGAGGTTGCTCGTCTTCACGATGGTCCCGCCCCAGATGACCGTGGTGCCGACGTAGCGGTCCGGGTCGGACTGGACCATCTCGATGGTGACGCTCCTGTCGGCCCGCCCGGCTATCCCGCGAGAGATGACCGAGCCGCACCCGGTGAGCAGGAAGAGGACGGCGACGGCGCAGAAAAGTGCCGCAAATCTTGAGATATCTTTTTTCATGAGGTTATTGTACAACCCTTTGGAGTTTTTAGCAATGTCCCATTCGATAAGCTTCGCAGAGCTCGAGGCCGCAAGGCTCGCCCCCTACGCGGCCAGGTCCATCGATACCATGGGCAGGAGGCACCCCGAGACCGAGCACCCCTTCAGGACCCCCTTCCAGAGGGACCGCGACCGCGTGGTCCACTGCCGGGCCTTCCGGCGGCTCGAGTACAAGACGCAGGTCTTCGTCTACCACGAGGGCGACCACTACAGGACCCGGCTCACCCACACCATAGAGGTGGCGCAGATATCGCGGACCATAGCCCGCGCCCTGGGCCTGAACGAGGACCTCGCCGAGGCGATAGCCCTTGCCCACGACCTCGGCCACCCGCCCTTCGGCCATTCCGGTGAGAACATACTCAACAGGCTCATGGCCGGCCACGGGGGATTCGAGCACAACGCCCACAGCCTCAGGATAGTCGAGAAGCTCGAAAGGAAGTACCCGGCCTTCCGGGGCCTTAACCTCACCTTCGAGGTTAGGGAGGGGATAGCCAAGCACAACTCCGATTACGACCGTCCGGCCGTCGGCGACGAGTACGACCGGGGGAAGTCGGCCTGCCTCGAGGCCCAGATAGCCGACATCGCCGACGAGATAGCCTACAACAACC
>JBHHVK010000238.1:0-2750 GCA_046754205.1 Thermodesulfobacteriota bacterium | reverse complement strand
GGGGGGTGTGGGCCCCCTTACCGCAGGGGCCGCAGGGCTTGCCCTGCCCGGCGACCCGCCCGGACCTGTAGAGCTTGTGCTCGTAGCCGAGACAGCACATGAGGCGGCCGCAAATCCCCGAGATCTTCGCCGGGTTCAAGGCCAGGTTCTGGTCCTTGGCCATCTTTATGGTCACGGGGGCGAAATCCGAGAGGAAGCCGGCGCAGCAGAGCTCGCGGCCGCAGGGGCCTATGCCCCCGAGCATCTTGGCCTCGTCGCGCACGCCCACCTGGCGCATCTCTATCCTGGTATGGAACTCACCGGCGAGGTCCTTTACGAGCTCGCGGAAGTCGACCCTCGTCTCGCTAGTAAAGTAGAATATGGCCTTCGAGGAATCGAAGAGGTACTCCACGCGGACGAGCTTCATGGGGAGCCCGGAGCTTGCGATCTTCTCCTTGCATATCCTGTAGGCCTCCCCCTCCCTCTCGATGTTGAAGTCGTGACGCTCGAGGTCCACGGGGTCGGCCACGCGTATGACCTTCTTGAGTTTTCTCTGCAGCCTCGAGGGGTCAACCTCCCTGGCTGGGGTAGCCACGAACCCCATCCCCATCCCCTTCTCGACCTCGACGATGACCATGTCTCCGGGCTTGACGTCTACCCCTTTGACCTCGAAGTCATATATCTTGCAAGCCCTCTTGAACCTTATCCCGGCAACCGTTACCATGTTGATTTCTCCCGATATTACCGTCTATATGCCTGAAAGGAAGGCCGCCATTAAGCCGGCCCTCCGAAGGTGTAGTGAACCTGTCAGCCCCGCCCGCCCGCCCCGGCGCCTCCGACGATCCTCAGAAGAAGCGCCTCCATCGTAAGGAGCCTGTTGGCGTACCTCGGGGGCGTAATCTCGCCCCTGGCCTCTTCCACCGCCCTGAAGGACTCGTAGAGGCCGGAGAAACCCTCCGGCCCGCCCCCCCACGGGACGGCGGCCTCGCCGTCGACGAGCTCCGGGGCCCCCTCGGCGCTGACGGCGCGGTCCCTGTACCAGCCCTTGAGGACCTCGAGCACCTCGGGGAGGTCATCTCTCTTGCTCAGGTGCCCGGCGGCGTCGAGGATGGACGCCGCGTCCGACGGGTCGAGCGAGGATACCAGTTCCACCACCTCGCGCCTGCGCTCGGCCCCGCCCTCTTCTATATAGCGCAGGGCCCCGGAGATGCTCCCGCCGGAGAGCCTCGCCGCAAGGAGGGCCGCCTCCGGGGCCACCCCATGGACGGAGACGAGATGGTCCTTTACCGCCCCCTGGGCAAGCGGCCTGAAGTTCAGCCTCTGACACCTTGAGATGATGGTGGGGAGCAGCTCTGTGGCCCTTGGGGTGACGAGTATTATAACCGAAGCAGGTGGAGGCTCCTCGAGGGTCTTGAGAAAACAGTTGGCCGCGGAGGGATGGAGGCGGTCGGCGTCGTCCACGATGACGACCTTCCTCCCCCGGTCTATCCTGTAACGGAGCCCTTCGGCGACCTCCCTCACCCGCTCTATGCGGATAACCCCCTCATCGGGCTCCACACGCACCACCCGAGCGTGCGCCCCCCCGGCCACCGCCCGGCAGTCGGGACAGCGGCCGCAGGAGTCGCCGTCGGAGGCGGGCTCCGTGCAGTTGAGCGCGGCGGCCAGGCCCAAAGCCACGAGACCCTTGCCGACCCCCTCGGGGCCCGAAAAGAGATAGGCGTGGGCCACGTGGCCACCGGCCACCGACCTGGTGAGAACCCTTATCTCCCCTTTATGGCCCGATATATCAGCAAACCGCATTGGGTTTCTTTCGCGTATAAGGTCCCGGAACATATAAACACTCCTGGGCCCGAGGGCGCCTCCCTCAGGTCAGGATGCCTTCGATTATCTCCGTAATCCGGCGGTGGACCTCCGCGGGCGACCCCCGGCCGTCAACCACCCGAATCCTCTCGGGCTCCGCCTCGGCGAGCATCAGGTACCCCCGGCGAACCCTCGCGTGGAAGGCCAGGTCCTCGCTCTCGAAACGGTCCTCCCTCGGGCCCTCGGCGGCCTCGGCGGCCTCTATCCTCTTCCAGGCCCTCGCAAGCCCCTCGGCCGGGTCGAAGTCTATGAGGAAGGTGACATCGGGGGTCGTCCCCCGGGCGGCCACCCTGTTCGCGTCGCATACGTCCTCGAGCGGCAGCCCCCTGCCGTGGCCCTGATAGGCCACGGTGGAATCGATGAAGCGGTCGCAGACGACGGTCCTGCCCCCGGCGAGCGCCGGGGCTATCACGCGGGCCGTGAGCTGGGCCCTCGCGGCCTCGTAGAGCAGGAGCTCTCCGGCGGGGTCGATCTCCTCGGTCCCGTGGTTTACGAGCATCTCCCTTATCCTCTCGCCGAGGACGGTCCCTCCCGGCTCGCGCAACGCGACGACGTCAAGGCCGCGAGCTTCGAGATACCCCCTGAGGAGCTCGACCTGGGTGGACTTGCCGCAGCCCTCGATGCCCTCAAAAGTTATGAACAGGCCCAAAAGCGCACTCCTTACGGGGTCTTAGGACATCTCCAGAGACCGGTAGATACAATATTACATAAAAAGACGCGCTTAGGCAAGACCAATTCACTCACCCCGGGGGACCGATTGGAACGGGGGGGGGAAAAATCTGCTATAGTTACAATCTAAACCTTAAACGGCTGAACACAGAAAAAAGGAGGTAGCGCATCATGGCCCCGATAAAGGTACCCAGATTCAACCTCGAAGTGCAACGAAGGGAGCAGCTACTTCGATTGGTTTT
>JBHHVK010000237.1:0-2773 GCA_046754205.1 Thermodesulfobacteriota bacterium | reverse complement strand
GCCGCGCCAGGAGCTTACGTACCAGGCGTGCATGGCCCCGGCGTAGTAGAACCAGACGATGAAGGACCAGATGACCTTCGGCTCCCAGAGCCAGTAGGCCCCCCAGGCCAGATAACCCCAGACGGCCCCGGCGAACATCGAGGCCGAAAAGAGAAAGAAGCCCCAGAGCACGCCGCGCGCGGCGATATCCTGGTACTTCCTCATGTTCCCCTGGTCCCCTCCCCTCGCCCCGGTTATGAGGTAGAGCGCCGCCCCGGAAAAGGCGAGCGTGAAGAAGGCGTAGGCCGCGAAGGAGCTGGTGACGTGTATCTCGAACCAGACGGTGCGGAGGACCAGGGTCAGCGGCCCCCCGGGCTTCTCGTTGGCGAGCGCGAACACGAGGGCGAGCATCGCCATGGACATGGTAAAGACCTCGGTGGTCCTCTCCCCGTACCTCCAGACGACGACGAGGCTCACCGCAGCCACGCACCAGGAGTAGAAGACGAGGGTCTCGTACATGCTCGCCATGGGCGCGTGTCCCGTGGCGTGTATCCTCACCACGAGGGCTGCGGTGTGGCCGGCGAGCCCGAGGGTCAGGAGCCCCGCGCTCAGGCCTGGCAGCCGCCGCAAGGCGCGCCCCCCCCCCGCGAGGCACGCGAGGTTGGCGGCGAACCCGAGCCCGTAGAGGGCGAGAGAAAAGAGGATGAACGGCTTCATCCCGGCTCGTCTACCTCCCCCTCGCGTCGTTCCAGATATACCTGTGCATCTGAACCTGGAGCCTCACGTCCACCCCCTCTTCGAGTATCCATGATGCGAGCAGGTCCGCATGGAGGCTGCCCGTGACCGGGGCGAAGAGGACCTGCGCGGTCCTGCCCTTGAGGCGCCTTGCGTGAAAGTCCCGGGCGAAGTCGAAGTCCTCGCGGTCGCCGATGACGAACTTCACCTCGTCCTTTTCGTTTATGAAGGCGAGGTTGTCGAGGAGAAAGCTCCCGGCAAAACCGCTCGACGGGCACTTGACGTCGATTATCTTCACCACCCTCGGGTCCACGCCTTCGAGCGTTACGGTGCCGTTCGTCTCGAGCAGGACCTTGCCGCCTTCATCGAGGAGCCTGGCCAGAAGCCCCCGGGTGTCGGCCTGGACGAGCGGTTCACCGCCGGTAACCTCCACGAGCGGGCGGCCGTAGGACCTCACCTCGGCCACGACCTCGGGGACGGTCATCTCGCTTGCGCCCTCGGGGGCGCGGGCGTACTCGGTATCGCACCACCGGCAGCCGAGGTTGCACCCGGCAAGCCTTACGAAGACGCAGGGGAGGCCCACGAAGCTCGATTCCCCCTGTATGCTCAGGAATATCTCGTTTACGTACATTTCTCGGTCGAACCCCCTGGAGACAAAGCCGCCCCGCGGCGGCGCCGGCGGGGCGAATCCGTCACATCAGATCACGGCCCCGGCACAGCGCGGCCCCGGGCTTCTATCCCTTGTCCTTCTGCCCGGAGTTGTCGTTCTCGGCGCGCTTCTTCTGCGCGGGCTTGGGCCTGCCGAAGGCCTTGTAGGCGGTGGCGAGCTTCTTCAGGCGGCCGTGGATGAGCCGGTTGGCCGCGCCCTCTGGGTAGAGGCCGTCCGGGCCCTTCTCGCCCATGACGGCGCCGGTCAGGAGCTCGAACCCCTCGTCCACGTGGTCTATGGCGTATATGCTGAAGGTCCCTTCGGCCACTGCCTCGCGCACCTCGCGCTTGAGCATGAGGTTCCGGACGTTCCGCCGCGGTATTATGACGCCCTGCGTTCCGGTGAGCCCCCTGGCCTTGCAGACGTCGAAGAAACCCTCTATCTTTTCGTTCACCCCCCCTATGGGCTGGACCTCCCCCCTCTGGTTCATGGAGCCGGTTATCGCCAGGCCCTGGTTTATGGGGAGCCCCGAGAGGTTGGACAGGAGGGCGTAGACCTCGGTCAGCGTGGCGCTGTCGCCCTCTATCTCGTCGTAGAGCTGCTCGAAGGTGATGGTGGCCGAGAGGGTAAGCGGGAACTCCTGGGCGTAGCGCTCGCCGAGGAAGCTCGTGAGTATCAGGAGCGCCTTGTTGTGTATCTTCCCGCTGAGCTTCGCCTCCCGCTCTATGTTCACCACCCCGGCGTCCCCCATGAAGGTCCTGGCCGTGACCCTGCTGGGCTTGCCGAAGGCGTAGTCGCCCGGGTCGAGCACCGCGAGGCCGTTGATCTGTCCCACCACCGAGCCCTCGGTGGCCACCATGATGGTGTCGTCGGTTATGTACTCCCTGAGCTTGTCCTCTATCTTGGATATCCGGTACCTCTTCTCCTCGATGGCCCGCTCCACGTGCTCGGCTGCCGCGGCCGCGGCCCCCTCGGCCTTGGCCCAGTAGGAGGTCTCGACGACGAGGTTCTCTATCTCGTTGAAGCGGCTGGAGAGCTTTTCCTTGTCCCCGGCCATACGCGAGCTCTGTTCAACTATCCTGGCCACCCCGGTCCTGTCGATCGGCACCAGGCATTGCTCCTTGCACCGGGCGGCTATGAACGCGCCGTACTTGTGGATGTTCTCCTCGTTTCTGGGCATGACCACGTCGAAGTCGGCCTTCACCTTCATGAGCTTCCTGTACTCCGGGTCGAGGTTGTAGAGGAGGTAGTAGATGATGGGCTCGCCTATGAGGACGAGCTTTATGTTAACTGGGACGGGCTCGGGCTTGAGCGTGGTGGTGGAGACCAGCCTGTACTGTTCCCAGACGTCCTCTACCTTCACCTCCCTGTTCTTTATCATCCTCTTGAGCGAGTCGTAGACGAAGATAT
>JBHHVK010000236.1:0-2774 GCA_046754205.1 Thermodesulfobacteriota bacterium | reverse complement strand
CGGCCGCGGGTCAGAAGACGTGCAGCTGAAAGCTCTCCTGCTGGTTCTCCTCGTAGAGCCGCCTGAAGTCTTCAGAGCAGTCCAGGAAGGCGGCGTAGAGGTTCGGGTCGAACATGCGCCCCATCTCCTCGAGGATCTTCAGGGTCTGCTCGTGACTGTACGGCGCCTTGTAGGGGCGTTTCGACCGGAGGGCGTCGTAGACGTCGACGAGGCGGACTATCCTCCCCGACAGCGGTATATCCGCTCCTCGCGTCCTCCGGGGGTATCCGGAGCCGTCCCAGTTCTCGTGGTGGTTGAGCGCTATATCCCTGGCCATGTCGAGTATCTCCGAGTCCGGGTCCCTCAGGATGTTGCCGCCTATGGTGGTGTGGTTCTTCATTATCTCGAACTCCTCCGTGGTGTGGCGTCCGTTCTTGAGGAGTATCCTGTCCGGTATCCCTATCTTGCCCACGTCGTGCATGGGGCTGGCGAAGAATATCGTCTCCACCTGCGGCTCGTCGAGCCCTATCTGCCTGGCGAGGAGCTGCGAGTACAGGCTTATCCTCCTTATGTGCCCGCCCGTCTCCTTGTCCCTGTACTCCGCGGCGAGCGTAAGCCTGTAGACGGTTTCGATGTACCCCTTCCGTATCCTCTTGAAAGCCCTCTGAAGCTCCGCCTCCTTGCTTATCACCTCGCCCTCGAGCCTGCGGCCGTGGTCGAGGAGAAAGTCCTCGAACCTCTTCACCTTCAAGAGGTTCTTTATCCGCGCCCTGAACTCGGCCTCGTCCACGGGCTTGTTCAAGAGCTCGTCGGCGCCCCGTTCGAGGCCCTTGACCTTCGAGGCCCTGTCCGAAAGCGACGTGACTATGAGTATGGGTATGTGCATGGTGGAGGGCTCGGACTTGAGACGCCTTGCGACCTCGAAACCGTCCATCCCGGGCATGACGACGTCGAGTATGATTATGTCGGGCCCGTATTCGGAGACCTTCTCCAACGCCTCGAGGCCGTTCTCAACGGTGAGGCATTCGTGGCCGGACTCGGCCACGAGGTCTCTGAAGATGGAGAGGTAGAACTTGTCGTCATCGGCCACAAGTATCCGTGCCCTGTGGCTCGGTACGGCCTCACCGTTCACCTCACGGTCCGGTAAGATTTTCCTTGCTTCCGACATATTCCCCTTAAAGAGCTTTCGATGGTCAGCCGAATATAAACAATGCCCACCACGGAACTTGAGGACACTTTCAGGCGGAGCGCGAGTCAAGTAGTGAAGTCACTGAAATCCCATATGGAACCTGTTAATCTTGTGCTTGACACGCGGGGACATATCTAATATCATCCCATAGATTAAATTCGGACGTTGGAATGAAAAAGTTGAGGAACTTTTTGAAAAAGAACACTTCCCCCACAATGGCCAGGCCGGTGATACTCATCGTGCTGGCCTGTTTCTCTTTTTTCTTCTCCCTTACTTTCATCATCAGCTCGAGCGCCGAGAGCGGAAAGTTCTTCAGGGGCCTACCCATCCTGAAGGGCGGGCCGCAGAGGCCCAGCGAGACCGCGGGGCTCCTCTCCGAGTACTCCCCGGTGCAGCCCGACGTCGAGAGGCACGACATCCGGCTCGGCAACGACGATTCCTTCTACGGGGTCATGGTCTCGCTCGGCGTGGGCGGCGCGGAGGTAAGCCGCATAGTCAGGGCCACTAGGCCGCTGTATAACCTGCGCCGCCTCAAGAAGGACACCACGCTCAAGGTCACCACCATCGACGGCCAGTGGTCCAGGGTGGAGTACAAGGTCGATGACTTCGACGTCCTCGTAATCGAGAAGGACGGCTCGGAGGCAAAGGGCGTGGCCGCGAGGATGGTGGAACTGCCCTACGAGGTAAGGGAAAAGCTCGTATCAGGCACCATAGACAACTCGCTCTTCGAGGCCGGCGTCAAGGCGGGCGCCGACCCGCAGGTGCTGATGGAGCTTTCCGACATCTTCGCCTGGGATATCGACTTCGCCTCGGACATAAGAAGGGGCGACAAGTTCAGCATCCTCTACGAGTACATCTACGTGGAGGGCCGCCCCCTGAGGACCGGAAAGATACTCGGCGCCGAGATGGACAATAACGGCCGCAACTACAAGGCCATCTTCTACGAGAGCGATGACGGGACAGGCGGCTACTACGACGCGGAGGGCAAGTCCCTCAGAAGGACGCTCCTCAAGTCGCCCCTCAGGTACAGGAGGATAAGCAGTTACTTCTCCAGGCGCCGCTACCACCCCATACTCAAAAAGTACAGGCCCCATCACGGGGTCGACTACGCGGCGCCCGTGGGCACGCCCGTCGAGGCGGCGGGCTCGGGCAGGGTCGTCTTCGCCGGATGGAAGGGCGGATACGGCAACTACATCAAGATCAAGCACAACAACTCCTACTCCACCGCCTACGGACATCTCTCCAGGCTCAAGAGGGGCGTCAGAAAGGGCAGGAGGGTGAGCCAGGGGGACATAATAGGCTACGTGGGATCTACCGGGATATCCACCGGCCCCCACCTCCACTACGAGGTATGGCGCGGCAGGCGGCTCGTAAACCCGCTCGGCATAAAATCCTCACCAACGGGCAGGGTGCCTAAAAAAGAGTTCCAGAGGTTCGTCTCCCTGAGAGACAGGCTCTCGGCGAGGCTCTCGGGCGAGGGAACGGCCTTCGCCTCCAGCGACGGGGTCGACGTGGACAGGGACGGCCGCATCCTGAGCCGCGAGTACGTGAGCCGGAACCACCGCGACACCGGAGGCCGGGGGGGCCGGTAGGGGGGGCAGGGGGC
>JBHHVK010000235.1:0-2863 GCA_046754205.1 Thermodesulfobacteriota bacterium | reverse complement strand
CGCGCTCGACCCGAGGATAAAGGGCGTCATGTCCACCAAGGGCAGGCTTTAGCCCGGGGGCCTCGGCCCGGCGGAGAGGAAATGACCGGCAGAAGGATAGCCGTAATAGACTACGACATGGGCAACCTCATGAGCGTCACCAAGGCGCTCGAGTGGGTAGGGGCCGAGGCGGCCCCTACCCGCGACCCGGCCGTCATAAGGGACGCCACCCACATAGTGCTCCCCGGGGTCGGGGCCTTCCGGGACTGCATGAGGCACCTGACGGAGTACGGTCTCGTCGAGCCCCTCCTCGGCGGGATAGAGGCCGGCAAGCCGTTCCTCGGCATATGCCTCGGCCTCCAGCTCCTCTTCGACGAGTCCACGGAGTTCGGCTCCCACCGGGGGCTCGGCCTCGTCGGCGGCAGGATAGAACGGTTCCCGTCGGGCGCGGAGGTGGACGGCGAAAAGCTGAAGATCCCACACATGGGCTGGAACGGGATAAAGATCAAAAAGGACTCGAAGCTGCTCGCCGGCATACCCGACGGGACCTACTTCTACTTCGTCCACTCCTATTACGCCGCCCCGAAGGACCCGTCCGTCGTGCTCACGACCACGGACTACGGCATCGACTTCGCCAGCTCTATCGAGGTCGGCAACATACACGCCACGCAGTTCCACCCGGAAAAGAGCCAGAAGGCGGGCCTCCGGGTGCTGAAAAACTTCAGTAATCTGGAATGAAGTAAAAGGGGTCCGGTGCGCAGGGTGTCGCCCTTAAGGTCCGGCCTGAAATATTAACATTTTAGCAAGCTGGACTGAGGTTGCGGCTCGCCGCGAGCCCCCTTGACACACTGAAGGTGCGACCTGAAATATTAACACTTCAGCAACCTGGATTAATAATCGGATCAACGGGCAATCCCCCGGAGGAGGGACCTTGATAATCATCCCTGCCATAGACATAAAAGGGGGCAAGTGCGTGCGCCTGGTGCAGGGGCGCATGGACGAGGCGACGGTCTACCACGACGACCCCGCCGAGGTGGCGGTCCGTTGGGAGGCCCTCGGGGCCGGGCTCATCCACCTCGTCGACCTCGACGGCGCCGTGGAGGGCGGCTCCGTGAACCTCGGCGTCATCGAGCGGATATTGGGCTCCATAAAGACGCCCGTTCAGATAGGCGGCGGCATAAGGGACGAGGGCGCGGCCCGCAGGTACCTCGCCATGGAGGGGGTAAAGCGTATAATCCTCGGCACCGCCGCCTGCGAGGACCCGGACCTTTTAAGGGCGCTTGCCGCCAAATACCCCGGACGCGTGGCCGTGGGCATCGACGCCAGGGACGGCATGGTGGCCATAAAGGGCTGGGTAGAGGTCACGGGCCAGAGCGCCTTTGAGCTTGCCAGGAGGCTCGAGGGGCTCGGAGTAGCCGCCATCATCTACACCGACATCTCCAGGGACGGCACCCTCACCGGCCCCAACATCGAGGCCACCCGCCGGATGGCCGAAAGCGTCTCCATACCGGTGGTCGCCTCGGGCGGCATATCGTCCATTGAGGACATAGAGAACTACCGATGCGTGCCCGTCGAGGGTATCATCATCGGCAAGGCCCTGTACTCCGGGGCCGTGGACCTCGGTGACGCGATAAGGGCGGCGGGAAAAAGTTAACGGCACCGGGGTCTTTTAAAACCACAGGGCACCGTTCTAAAATTGAAAAAACGCGATAAGGGCGGCGGGCGATTGAAGAGATGCTCACAAAGCGAATAATACCGTGCCTCGACGTAAAGGACGGACGGGTCGTCAAGGGCGTGAGCTTCGTCGAGCTCCGCGACGCCGGGGACCCGGTCGAGAGCGCCAAGGCCTACGAGGAGCAGGGGGCCGACGAGCTCGTATTCCTCGACATAACGGCCTCCCATGAAAAGCGCTCCATCATGCTCGACGTCGTCCGCTCCACGGCCTCGCAGGTCTTCATGCCGCTCACCGTCGGAGGGGGCATAAGGACCCTCGAGGACATCCGGGACCTCCTCCACGCCGGCAGCGACAAGGTCTCGCTCAACACCTCGGCCGTGGAGGACCGGGAGTTCGTGCGCCGCGCCTCCGAGCGCTTCGGCAGCCAGTGCATCGTCGTGGCCATAGACGCCAAGAGGAGGCCCGCCGCCCCGGACGAGCCCCCCTCCTGGGAGGTCTACACCCACGGCGGGAGAAGGCCCAGGGGCCTGGACGCCGTCCGGTGGGCCCGTATCATGGAGGAGCTCGGGGCAGGCGAGATACTCCTTACGTCCATGGACAGGGACGGCACCGGGGACGGCTACGACCTCGAGCTCACGAGGGCCGTCGCGGAACAGGTCTCCATACCGGTCATCGCCTCTGGCGGGGCCGGCACCATCGAGCACCTGAAAGAGGCCTTCACCAAGGGGGGCGCCGACGCCGCGCTCGCGGCGAGCATATTCCACTTCGGGACCTACACCATCGCCGAGACCAAGGAGTACCTCGCCGGGTGCGGCATAAGGGTAAGGCCCTCCTGACACAGAACCCATAAGAGCGGCCGATGAAGAGACAGACCACAGGTTACCTCCGGACGATCATAACCTACAAGACCTTCATGGGGCTCATGGAGCTCTTCTTCGGCGTCTACATATACAACATCTACCAGAGGTCCCCGGAAAACGTCTTCGCCAGGCTCGCCGGAGACCTCCACTTCAACCTCGAAAACTTCTTCGTGAAGTTCGCCGTCGACAAGGCGGAGATGCTCGGCGCCGACCGCGTGATGGGCATCATCGCCATACTCATCCTCTTCTGCGTCTTCAACCTCATAGAGGCCTGGGGCCTCCACCTCAAGCGCCGCTGGGCCGAGTGGCTCACCGTCTGCGGCACCGGGGCGCTCATCCCCTTCGAGAT
>JBHHVK010000234.1:0-2931 GCA_046754205.1 Thermodesulfobacteriota bacterium | reverse complement strand
CTGCATTCCCGCAGAAGGACCTCCGTGGCCTCGGTGTTTACGCGGAAGTACTCGGCGGGCTTCACCTTGCCCGTGGCCGCGGCGAGGTGCACTACCGTATCCGACCTTTCGAGGGCCGGCCTGTAGAGCGCACCGTCGAAGAGGCCGCCCTTTATGAGCTCGACCTCGCCCTTTTCGGCGAGCTCCCGGATGAGCGGGGTCTCGGACCTCGCCAGGCACCGGACCCTCTGCCCTCCCGCCTCGACGAGGGCGCTGAGAAGCCTTCCTCCGATAAATCCGCTCGCGCCTGTTATAAAGATTCCTTTTTTCAACCCTTTACCCGCTTTATCTTAGCCGCCTTCTTAGGTTTTCCGCCCCTGGCGGCGGCCGTGGTCCTTGCCTTCCGTCCCGGCGCCGCCCTTTCGCCGGGCTCACAGTCGGCTCCCCCGAACTCCTCCTCGATGATGTACATGGGGCGCTGTTTCATCTCGTTGAAGATCCTGCCCACGTATTCGCCCATGATGCCGAGGCAGATGAGCTGGACGCCTCCGATGAAGAGCACGCCCACCATTATGGTGGCCCAACCCTGTACGGTGATGCCGGCGGCCCACTGTATGAAGACGCTGACGGTGTAGAGGAAGGCCACGAGAGAGGCGGCGTACCCGAGCCAGGTGGCCGCCTTCAGGGGCACGCTCGAAAAGGACGTTATACCGTCGAGGGCGAACTTCATCATCTTCCTGTAGGGGTACTTCGTCTCTCCGGCGTATCTCGCGTCCCTCCTGTACTCCACCCCTATCTGCCTGTATCCCACCCAGCTGACGAGCCCCCTGACGAAGCGGTCCCTCTCGCGGAGCTGCTTGAGGCTGTCGACCATCCTGCGGCTCATGAGGCGGAAGTCCCCCACGTCCACGGGTATGTCTATCTTTATGATCATCTTGAGGATCCGGTAGAAGGCGGCGGCGGTCAAGAGCTTCATCCGGGACTCGCCGTCCCGCTTCTCGCGGACGCCGTAGACCACGTCGTATCCTTCACGCCACTTTGCCACGAAGTCCCTTATGACCTCCGGAGGGTCCTGGAGGTCGGCGTCTATGACCACCACCGCGTCGCCCCCGGCCATGTCCACCCCCGCGGTTATGGCCGTCTGGTGCCCGAAGTTGCGGGAAAATTTTATGACCCTGACCTTCGGGTCCGACCCGGCTATGGCCCGGAGCCTTTCATAGGAGTCGTCCCGGCTGCCGTCGTCCACGAAGACGAGCTCGTAGTCGAGCCCGTCGAGGGAGTCCACGACCGCCTTCGCCCTGTCGTAGAAGGCGTTTATCCCGTCCGACTCGTTGTAGACGGGTACTACTATGGAGAGGAGCTGGTCTTTTTTCATGGCGGATGTCTCTTTTCTCGGGTTTCAGGTTTCCCGTTCCCTCTGTACCCTAAAGCGGATTTGTCTCATGGGCGCCCCCGGCGCTCCGGCCGGTGACGGACTTTTCCGCCGGGAGCCTCACCCGCCACACGCAGTATATGAGGGCGGCGCTGACGATGAAGTAGGGAAGAGGCGAGCCGAGCCATCCGAGGTCTATCCCGGCCCTTGAGAGCGTATTGAGCCAGGGGAGCTGGAACCCCTCGTCGAAGAGCCTGGTGAAGTTCGACGTTATCCACTCCGAAGGCGCGTCGACCCGCCTCACCATGCTCATGGCCCAGGACTCGAAGAGGGCGAGCCCGGCTACGGCGTAGGCGAGGGGGCGGGGCAGGCGGACGAGCACCGCGGCGGTCAGTACGAAGAGAAAGGGTACGGCCGGCACTATGTAGCGTATCCCCGTTATCCACTGGATCCTCGTGTATTCGATGCAGCTGAAAAAGAGCGCGTAGCCGGCGAAGAACAGGAGCATGAATACGGTCTCACGCACGGGCACGGCGAACCTCTTGATGAAGGGCGCTGCGAGTCCGAGCATGAGGAAGGGGGAGGCCACGAAGAGCCCGAACTGGGGGCTGAAGAGCAGCAGCCTCATGAGCTCCGCCGACGGCCACGAGACCCCCTGGTAGCCCACCTCGCTCCCGACCTGGTGGGGCATGAAGTGCTGGGGTGGGTAGAAGGGGTGGCCGAAGCTCTCGTATTGATAGAACCAGAGCATGAGGATGGGCCCGATGGAGCCTGCCGTAAATACCAGCGCGCCCCTTGCCGCCCCCGGGAAGCGTGAGGACTCAAAGCCCCTTATAAGGGCGTAGCAGCCGAGGAGCGCGAGGGCCACGAGCCCGCTGTAGTCCGAGAGCACGGCGAGCCCCCCGAGGAACCCGGCGGCGAGGTACTTAATGCTCTCTCCGCCCGCGCCCCGGCCGCCGGGCCTCCAGAGGAGCATGAAGGCGATGAAGGCGAAGACGCCCACCATGAGGTTCTGGTTCAGGTAGGCGGTCCTGAAGAAGACCGGCGTGCCGAAGGCGTAGAGCACGCCGAGGGCGAGCGAAAGCCTCCTGGAAAAACCCACCAGGGTGAAGGCGTCGTACATGAATACCGCGGAGAGCGCCGTTAGCGGCGCCATGCAGAGGGCGAGGGTTATAAGGCCCACGAGCCCGAACTTTATGTCCAGGCCCCTTTGCCAGGCCTTCCTGTAGAACTCTGCGCGCACGGGCCTGTCGTCGTTGAAGACCGGCCCGGCCCCGCCGACCCTGCGCTCCTTCGTCCGGTCCACCACGGCGTCCACCGCGGGCTTGGCGAGCACGTAGGGGACCGCCGCCAGCATAGAAGCCCCGGGGTTGGCGCCGTGGTGGGCGCCGTTGTCCGGGGTTACGAAGATGTCGTTATGGAGCCCCACGTAGCCGTCGAGGCGGAAGGAGTGCTCGTCGGCGATGGCCAGGACGAGGTAGTGCTCCCTGGCCACGTCGGTGGCGAAGTGAAGCATGAATACCAGCCAGCAGGTGATAAAGAGCCTGACCTTTATGGACCTGTTCGAAAGCGTCATCTCA
>JBHHVK010000233.1:0-2975 GCA_046754205.1 Thermodesulfobacteriota bacterium | reverse complement strand
GGTATCCCATCTCGAGCCTCAGGGTGTCGCGCGCGCCGAGCCCGGCCGGGAGTATCCCGTCGAGGGCGAGCAGGTGGTCCCATACCCCCGGGGCATGTTCCGGCCCGATGTATATCTCGAAGCCGTCCTCGCCGGTGTACCCGGTCCTGGAAACCACGGCCTCGTGGCCGAGGACCCCGGTTACGGCGAAGCGGAAGCCTTGAAGCTCTGCGAGGTCTATGTTGACCAGGGGCTGGAGGAAGTCCTCGGCGGCCGGCCCCTGAAGGGCCAGCAGGGCGTAATCGCCGCTCGCGTCCCGCGCCTCGGCCCGGTCCGGCAGGTTGGAGCGGATCCACCTGAAGGCCTTTTCGGTGTTAGCGCCGTTAACGACCACCATGACCCGCTCGTCGGTGAAGCGGTATACGATGCAGTCGTCCACGACGCCGCCTTCCGGGTTGCAGAGCAAGGTGTACTGGCACCCTCCCCCGGAGACCTTCTCGATATCGTTCGTGAAGAGGCGTTGAACGGCCCCGACGGCGCCGGGGCCGGTTATCTCGACCTCGCCCATGTGGCTGACGTCGAAGAGCCCGCAGCTCGAGCGCACCATGAGGTGCTCTGCTATGACCCCCGTGTACTGGACGGGCATCTCCCAGCCGGCGAAGTCCACGAGCCTCGCCCCGAGGGCCCTGTGCCTTCCGTAAAGAGCGGTCCTTTTGAGTCCCATCTTGCCTTTCCTGAATCAGGGCCCGGGCAGGGCCGTGGAGTTACAAAAACCGTTGATTTTCCGGTCTCTTCGGGATAGAGGCCATCGCCCCCTCCTCGGCGGAGACCCTGAAGCGGGGTGTTTTGAGCGGGCCGGACTGTCTGACAGGCTTGAATTATTACCAAATGTCCGGAAAATGTCAAAGAAAAAATCCCGGCGAAACCCTCCCCGCCGGGGGTAAAGGGGGGAGGGGGCGGCTTCATCCTCCCGCCGGCTCGAGCCTGGGCTTGCCCCCCTCGATGCTCACGTAACCTGCCCTGACGAGCGGGTCGTGGTAGAAGAGGAGGAGCCACCTGTCTTCGGCGGCCCCCTCGATAACGGCCTTTTTGGCCTCGAGGACCTCGAGGGGAAAGAGGTCGTAGCCGGCGATGAAGGGGTAGCTCAGGTGGGTCGCCGTCGGGATCAGGTCCGTGAGGAAGACGGCGGTTCGGCCCTCCGAGGTTATCCTTACGAGCTGGATGTCCCTGTTGTGCCCGCCGGTCCTGAAGACGCTGACCCCCGGGGTCACCTCGCCGTCGCCGTCGATGGTCTCAAGGACGCGGGCCTCCTTCAAGGGCATGAAGTCCTCTGGCCTGTAGCTCGCCCGCGTCCTCTCGTTGGGGCTCTGCGCGGCCGAAAGCTCTCCGGCCTGCACCACGTACCTCGCCCCCGGGTATACGGGGGCGAGCTTCCCGGCCGGCGTAAGGCCGGTGTTGCCCCCGGCGTGGTCGAAGTGCAGGTGGGTGTTTATGACTATCGTTACGTCCTTTGGGGCAAATCCCGCGTCCCCGAGCGACCCGGCGAGGGTGCCCGGCCTTTCGATACCGTAGATATCGTTGAACTTTTCGTCGCCCTTGTCCCCGACCCCGGTGTCTATGAGGACGAGCTCGCCCGGGGTCTCGACGAGCACCGGGTTAAGGCCCAGGGCCACCCTGTTCCTCTCGTCCGGGGGGTTGGTCTTCTCCCAGACGGCCCTCGGCACGACGCCGAACATCGCCCCTCCGTCGAGGCGGAGCCCCCCGTCGCTCAGGACGTGGAGTTTGAGTTTGCCGAGCTCGATGGGTTTTGTCATCTCCGTTCCCCGTTCCAGTTCAGCTTCGCGCATATTAAAATACCGAACACCCCGGTTGTCAAACGATTAATGGGGGGTGTTATCAAAGCTCCCTGGTAAGAATCGGCAGGAGTCGGGGCGGGATGAAGGGGTCGGCCGGTACTGTGGCTGGCCGGGCCCGGGGGGGGGTATCCGGATGGCGGCACCGCGCCCGCCGGAAGCTCAGGGCAGGGGTTCGGCGGTGTAGGCGACGTTAGCCTCTTCGGTCCTGTACGGCCTCAGGGGTTTATTCGCCCTTATCTCCTCCACCCAGTCCGGGTCGAGGAGCATGGACTTGCCGCTCAGCACGATATCCGCGTCCCGGACGGCGTCATCGGCCGTAGCCCGGTCGTATATGCCGCCGCAAATCATTAGGGGGAGGTCCGTGGCTTCCCGCGTAAGCTGCGCCATGTTCTTGTCCGTCCCGAAGGCCTTCTGGCTGTATTCGTAGGTGGATACGGATATGGCGTCGATGGGCTCGCCCGCGAGGAGCCGAATTGTCTCCTGGTATGCGTCTTTGTCGCCGAAGAGCGAGACCTCCATGTCCGCGACCCCCCAGTCGGATATCCTGAAGGTCAGGAGGCGGCCCGTGGGCACGACCTCGCGCACCCGTCCGATGACCTCATGGGCGAAGCGGTAGCGTCCCTCGACGGACCCGCCGTACCCGTCGGTGCGCTGGTTGGAGTAGGGCGAGAGGAACTGGCTTATGAGGTATCCGTGGGCCCCGTGGACCTCGATGCCGTCGAACCCGGCCTCCACGGCCCCTTTCGCCGTCTCCACGAAGCCCGTTATCACGTGTTCTATCTCAAAGGCGCTCATCGCCTCGGGCACGGGGTAGGGGAGCCCCGTGAGGGGGTTTTCGTCTTTGGGCGCCACGGCGCTCGGCGCTATTACCCGGCGGGCGGGGTTTATCTCGGGCCATGACATGCGTCCGCAATGGAACATCTGCATTATGGTTATCGCGCCCTCGGCGCGTATGGCCTCGACGACGGGCCTCCATGCGTCTATCTGCGGCTGGGTCGTCATGCGCGCCTGTCCGGGGTAGCCCTGCGCGCTTTCATAGTCGGTGACTATCGCCTCGGTGTAGACGATGGCGGCGCCGTTTTTGGCCCGCCGGACGAGAAAGTCGAAGACGTCCGTGCGGGGTATGTCTCCCCCGGGCGA
>JBHHVK010000232.1:0-2976 GCA_046754205.1 Thermodesulfobacteriota bacterium | reverse complement strand
TGCTACGACGAGGGCAAGCGCTGCGCCGAGTCCCTCATGTTCAGCTACCACCGCCAGAACGGGGTGGACATAAGGGTCGTGCGGATATTCAACACCTACGGGCCCAATATGCTCGAAAACGACGGCCGCGTGGTCAGCAACTTCATCGTCCAGGCCCTCAGGGGCAAGGACATGACCGTATACGGCGAAGGCACCCAGACCAGGAGCTTCTGCTACGTGGACGACATGGTGGAGGGCATGATCCGCATGATGGACAACGACGAGCTCACCGGCCCCGTAAACCTCGGCAACCCGGGGGAGTTCACCGTAATGGAGCTCGCTACCATGGTCAAGGAACTCACGAAAAGCCCTTCGAAGATCGTCCACAGGGAGCTGCCGCAGGACGACCCGGTCCAGAGACGCCCCGACATAACGCTCGCCGCCGAAAAGCTCGGCTGGGGGCCGACAGTGGACCTCGAAAAGGGTCTTAAACGCACCATAGACTACTTCAGCCGTAGAATGAAGGACACCAGGGCCGAAGCCACATCATAGACGCCCCTTCACATCGAAAGACCCATCCTCGACACTCATCACCGGCGCCCCGTTAGGGGCTAAACTCACCTCTGAAACCCGCAACTCGAACGCACCAGAGCTTATCCATCGGACGGGCGGGACCTGCACTGATTCCGGCCACGCCGCCGGGGCCCGTTGGCTCATCACGACCCGTCACCTTCGCCGCCTCAGGGACTTTCCACCTTTGACGCACCTCTGACATTCATCCTGCCAGGCTATCGTTATCTTTTTGTCGAGTTGAACCGGCGGCCGCTGGCGCGGCCCCCAGAAGGCACCGTGACTCTTGCATCCAGCGGTTCATGGGATATCTATGGAACTGTACAAGGGCAAGATATCGGTAATCATGCCGGCCTACAACGAAAGCGCGCATATCTACGGGAACATCATCGAGACGTGGCGGGTTTTCAGGCGGACCAGGTGCGGCTTCGAGATAATAGTCGTGGACGACGGGAGCGGTGACGCGACTTACGCCGAGGCCGTGAGGGCCGCCCGTGAGCTCGTCGGGGTCCATGTCGTCCACTACACCTCCAACAACGGAAAGGGCAGCGCCCTCAAGGAGGGGTTCAGGCACGCCACCGGCGACTACGTCGTCTTCCTCGACTCCGACCTCGACCTTCACCCGGCCCAGCTCCACGGCCTCTTCAAGGTAATGCGGAACCTCAGGGCCGACGTGGTCATAGGGAGCAAGCACCACCCGGCCTCGAAACTCGACTACCCCGGCTACCGGAAGGTCATCAGCAGGGTCTACGCCCTCATACTCAAGGTCCTCTTCAACCTCCCGCTCCGGGACACCCAGACCGGGCTCAAGGTCTTTAACAGCGGGGTCCTCGACAGCGTCTTCCCCAAGGTCCTCTGCAAGCGCTACGCCTACGACCTCGAGCTCCTCGTCAACGCCCACCACCTCGGCTACAAGGTCGTGGAGGCGCCCGTGGTGCTGAACTACAGAAGACCCAAAAAGTGGGGACGCATCGGCCTCGGCGACTTCTACGCCACCGGCATGGACACGCTCGCCATCTTCTACAGGATGTACATCCTCAGGTACTACGACAGTATCGACATCGGAGCCGCCCCCGCCGAAAGAGGCCGACGCGGGGCCGCAAAGAGACAGAGGACGAAGGGATACGGAACGGGGTTGAGATGGCGATAGTCAGGAACGCCTCCATACTCTTCATCTGCACGATGGTGGGGAATTTCTCGAACTACTCCTTCCAGTTCCTCATGGGCAGGACCCTGTCCATCGAGGACTTCGGGGCCATGAACGCGCTGCTTTCGGTCACCATGAGCATCACGCTGCCCACGACGGCGATAATGTTCGTCATAGCCAGGTACGCCTCGACCTACGCGGTCATGGGCGAAACCTCCGGCGTCTCCTCCCTCTATACGAAGGCACTCAAAAGGGTAGCCGCCGCCGCGGTCGTCGTGACAGGCGCCTTCCTCCTTGCGGGCCCGCACGTGGCGGAGTACCTCAAGGTAGGCAGCCTCACGCCGGTAACACTCCTGGCCATAGGGATATTCGGCGCCTTCATAATGACGGTCAACCTCGGCATGCACCAGGGCCTTCAGAGGTACGGATACCTCGGCGCGGGGCTCGGCCTCGGCGGGCTCTTAAGGCTCATCCTCGGAGCGGTGCTCGTGCTCGCGGGCCTCAGGCTCGGCGGGGCCATACTCGCCACCGTGCTTCCGGCCATGATTATCTTCGCCATCACCTTCGTCCCGCTCTCCCGGTACCTCAGCCGCGGCGCCGCGGGGTTCAGGCACGAAGACGTGCTCAGGTACGGAGTCCCCGTGGCCATAGCCACGTCGGCCTTCGCGTTCCTCTCGAACGTCGACCTCATCCTCGTAAAGCACTTCCTCACGCCGTCGGAGGCGGGGATATACGCGTCGGTCGCCGTGCTCGGAAAGACCATGCTCTATCTGCCGAGCGCATTCGCACTTGCGGTATTCCCCATGGTCACGGAGTCCACGGCCACGGGCGGCGACTCCTTCAAGATACTCGACCGGGCGCTCCTGTGCACGCTCCTCATCTCGGCCGCGGGGCTCGCGGCCTTCGCCGCAGCGCCCGAATTCATTATGGGCCTCCTCTTCGGAGCAAGGTTCGCGCCCGCGGCCCCTTACCTCAAGTACTACGGTGCGGCCATGTCAGCCCTCTCTATCATGAGCATACTCATAAGCTTCAACATGGCGAGGGCGAAAAACGGTTTCACCTACTCCCTCGTCTTTACCTGCGTCCTCGTGGTCGGCCTCATATACCGCTTCCACGACGGTATCCTCGAGGTGATGACGACCATACTCGCGGCCTTCCTGCTCCTCGTCGCGTTCAACACGGTCGCCGTCTACAGGGACAGGCGCGTCTTCTACAGGGTTCGGAACTTCCCGGTCTGCGAGCCCGAGGGGCCGAACCGGGACCTTTAGCCCCAGGGGGGG
>JBHHVK010000231.1:0-3005 GCA_046754205.1 Thermodesulfobacteriota bacterium | reverse complement strand
AGCGCGTCATAGGCGTCGCAGATGGTCAGTATCTGGCTGTAGGGGTGGAGCGTGCTCGTCGTCTCCGGGTAGCCCGAGTGGTCGTACTTTATGTGGTGCTCGTAGATGAGCCTGCCTATGAGGTCCTCCATCCCATCCATCCTCTTCGTGATGTCCGAGCCAAGCACCGGGTGCTCCTTGACCTTCTCCCACTCGTCCGAGCTGAGCCCTCCCGGTTTTCTGATTATATCCTCGGACACCCCGGTCTTGCCCACGTCATGCAGGAGGGCGGCGACCCCCACGGCGTGGAGCTCGTTCTGCTCCAGGCCCATCGACTTGCCGAGCGAAAGGGCCAGGACCGAGACGTTCACCGAGTGGTTGTACAGGTAGTTGTCGTAGTCCTTTATCATGGTGAGCCCGACCATGGCGTTCTGGTCGGAGAAGATCGAGTCGGTTATGTCATCCACGATTGTGTTGACCTGCCCGGCCCTTGGAATCTTGCCCATCCGGACCTCGGCCATGACGTTCTTGACCACTTCCACGGCCCCCCTGTACGTCTCCAGCGCCTTGCCGTCGATGGAGGTCTTGAACGTAACGTGGGCGACCCCCTCGGAGCGGAGTTTTTCCTGGAGCTCGTCGTCCTGGTAGACCACGTCGTCGGTGAGGATGTCCGTTACGGCGGAGAGCTCCTTTTCCGTCAGGCCCCGCTCGAATATGATCGAGCTTATCTTCTTTTCCGACAGGTGCCGTGCGAAGTCGGGGTAGAGGTTCTCGAAGTTTTCCACGGGGCGCTCCTCGAAGACGAGGGCCTCGTTTACGAACCCGATGGCCAGGGTGTTCTTGCCCTGAAGCCCTTTGCCGAGGAGTTGGAAACTCTTCTTTACGGCGCTGGCGGCGGCCGGGTGCCCGGCGGGGTAGAGCTTCCTGCTCTTGAGGGCCACGTTTATTTCCTTGAGTATCTCGGTCCTGTCTTTCATCGGCTCTTCTCTCTCCCATCGAGTATGCGTCTGCAGGCCATGTGAAGCTCGCCCTCGGACCTCTCCGAGACCTTTTCCACCGCCGCCAGAGCCTCTTCCGTGCCTATCATCCCGAGAGACGCCGCCGCCAGGGCCCTTATCTCCTCGTTGGCCTTCCTGTTGATCCACGCCTTCTTGAAGAGCACTCTGGTAAGATAGGGGATGGCCGCGGGGTCTTTCATCAGCCCGAGGGCCTTTACGGCTTCTTTTCGCACCTCCGGTTCGCCCTTCGTGACGGCCCGTTCGCCTATGATATCCACGAACTCGGTGTCCCTTGAGACCCCCATGGAAATCAAGGCCTGGCACTTGAGCGACAGGTCCTCCTCGTCAAGGGCGCCAATGAGCATCTCCCTGGACTTGGGCGACGGTATCTTCACCAGACTCTTGAGCACCTCCTTTTTCACCCTCAGGTCCTCGTGGCCGTAGGCCTCTTCGAGGCTTGCGAGGGTTTCCGGGTCCCTCAGGTCCCCGAGGAGCGCGATCATCTGGCGCACCTCGTACCAGTGGTCGCTGGCGAGCCTCTTTATGACCCTCGGTTTTATCTTGTCGCCGAAGAGGATGACGGTGTTGTAGTGGTTCCTCCTCGTGCTCGCGTCCGGGGCCTCGACCAGGGCGTCGAGTATCATGTCTATGACGCTCACGTCTCCGTGGAGCAGGATCATGTGCACCCTTTCCCTGTCCCGTTCCCACTTGTGGCCGGCCCTCAGGACCAGGTACCTGAAAACGTCGGGGGTCAGGAGTCCGGTGAGGACCTCCGAGGCGAGTCCGCGGAGGTCCTCGGCGAGCCCCCCCTCGTCGGATGAGTGGGCGAGGAAGAGGGTGAGGACTTCGTATACCTCGTCGAAGCGCTTCAGGGCCATGAGGCTGTCGGTCTTTACCTTGATGCGCACCGAGAGGTCGTTGTACCTGAGAAAGTCCGTCTCCTGCTTGATCTGCTCGGTCAGCTCGGCGAGGGTCTCCTCGGCGGCCTCGGGCGCGGGGGCCTCGTCTTCGCCCCCCGCCTCTTCCTGGTCCTCATCGGCCCCCTCCTCGGCCTCCCCCTCGCCCTCCTCCAGCTTGAGGGCCTCCTCCCTGTCCGCCTCGAATTCCTCTTTGAGCCTCAGGAGGTTCTCGTAGCTCATCTCGTTTAAGAGCAGCCCGTCCACGCCGCGTTTGGCGAATATGGTCTCCACGCCCCCCTCGGCGCTGATCTCGTCGGGGTCGAGCTTGAGGATGTCGAGCAGCTCCTTGAGGTCATCGGTAGTGACCTTCGGGGTGATGATTATCTCCTTTATCTTCCTGTAGAAGGCCTTCCTGGCGAGCCCGGCCATCTCCTTGTTGTCGGAGGCGAGGAGGTTGCCGTCATGGTAAAATCCCTTCTGGTCTATCGTCCACTGTATCTCGCCGTCGGCTTCAATGGTTTCCATTAACAGCTGATAGCAGGCCTCGAGGGCGCTGTCAAGGTGGGGATGCCCGACGGGGTAGAAATTGTGCATCTTGACAGCGTGGCTCAATTTAATTAGTATGTTGTTGTAATTTCTTATTTCTAAAGACATTTTTTCACATCATCGCATTCGGGTTCTTTTTCAGGGTATAATAGCAAAACAGGACCTTTTGTCAATTGTAAAGGGGCGTTGAAAGAGATCGCCCGCAGCGCCCCCCCCCGGGCGGGAGGTTTGATGGCCAGGGTAAAGACGGTTTTTCTGTGTCAGGGATGCGGGGCCTCCTCGCCCAAGTGGCTAGGCAGGTGTCCGGAGTGCGGGGAGTGGAACACCTATGCCGAGGAGGTCGTTTCAAGGGGGCCAGCCTCGTCGCCGTCAAGGCGCTCGCCGCGCGGTGGGCCGGCCGTGCCCATGCCCATAACCGAGCTCGACCCGGCCGGCGAGTCGAGGCTCTCCACCGGCATAGGCGAGCTCGACCACGTCCTCGGAGGGGGGATGGTCCCGGGCTCGGCGGTGCTTATCGGGGGAGACCCGGGCATAGGGAAGTCCACGCTCCTGCTCCAGGCCATGGGCGAGTTCGCCTCCAGCG
>JBHHVK010000230.1:0-3032 GCA_046754205.1 Thermodesulfobacteriota bacterium | reverse complement strand
GCCGGTGAGGCCACAGCCGGTGAGGCCACAGCCGAGGCGGCGCCGCAAGAGAGCAAGGTCTGAGTCAGTCTCCACCTAAAACGAAGTGGGCTTAAAGCCCGTGAGGGGGTTTTTCTACAATGGGAGTTTCAGCTCAACAGGTAAAGGAACTGAGGGAAAAGACCGGGGCGGGCATCATGGACTGCAAGAAGGCCCTGGCCGAGACTAAGGGCGACTTCGAGGCCGCCGTCACCTTTCTCCGTGAGAAGGGGCTCGCCGCCGCCCAGAAGAAGGCGTCGAGGACGGCCGCAGAGGGGACCGTATCGTCCTACATCCACGCCGGCGGCAAGGTCGGCGTGCTTATCGAGGTGAACTGCGAGACCGACTTCGTCGCCAAGACCGATGAGTTCACCGATCTCGTCAGGGACATAGCCATGCACATCGCGGCCATGAACCCGCTGTACGTTAGGCGCGAGGAGGTCCCGGCCGAGGTCGTCGAGAAGGAGAGGGAGATATACACCGCCCAGGCCGCCGAGTCCGGCAAGCCCGACCACGTAATCGGCAAGATCGTCGACGGCAAGGTCGAGAAGTTCTTCAAGGAGGTCTGTCTGCTCGAACAGCCCTTCGTCAAGGAGACCGACGTCACCATAGAGAAGTTCGTCATGAACGCCATCGCCACCCTCGGTGAGAACATCTCCGTTAGGCGCTTCGCCAGATACCGGGTCGGCGAGGGCATAGAAAAAAAGGCCTGCGACTTCGCCAGGGAGGTAGAGTCCGCGGGCTCCTGACACTCTTAACGCAAAAGGGGAATCCTCGGATTCCCCTTTTTTTCTACCCCTGGCCGCCGCTGCGAACCCGGGCGAAGGGCCCGGGCCGTGTGGATGGCGGGCGATCCGCCCCCGCCCCCCGGCGCGCTGAAACCGTCAATAAACCACCGGTGCCTGACATGCCAGGGATCAAGTACAAGCGCATACTGCTCAAGCTGTCCGGCGAGGCCCTCATGGGTGACAAGGCCTACGGCGTCGACAACGACGTGGTAAACGCCATCGCCGCGGAGGTGAGGGACGTCCAATCCATGGGCGTGGAGGTGGCGCTGGTCATCGGCGGGGGCAACATCTTCCGGGGCGTGTCGAGGAGCGCCGAGGGAATGGAGCGCGCCACCGCCGACTACGTGGGGATGCTCGCTACTGTGATAAACTGCCTCATGCTCCAGGACGCCCTCGAGGGGCTCGGCGTATACACCAGGGTCATCTCCGCCATAGAGATGAAGGAGCTGGCCGAGCCCTACATCAGGCGCAGGGCCATACGCCACCTCGAAAAGGGCCGCGTCATAATCTTCGCCGCCGGCACCGGCAACCCCTACTTCACCACCGACACGGCGGCTTCGCTCCGGGCCATGGAGATAAACGCCGACGTCCTCTTGAAGGGCACCAAGGTCGACGGCGTCTACGACAAGGACCCTTTGACCAACGGCGACGCCGTCAAGTTCGACCGCCTCAAGTACCTCGACGTTCTCAAGGCGGAGCTCAAGGTCATGGACACCACGGCCATATCCCTCTCCATGGACAACAGACTCCCCATAGTGGTCTTCAACATAAAGCGTTCCGGCAACCTCGTTCGCGTCGTCTCCGGCGAGGAGATAGGCACGGTAGTCACCGCCTGACCGGGTGAGCGGTGAGGCTCGAAGGGGGGGCGTCCTCCCGGCGAGGTCCTGTTTTTAGATCATGAATCCGTAATCCATGAAAGGCGGGGCATATGAGGTCAGCGATATTTACGGAGATGAAAGACCGGATGTCCAGGGCGATAGAGGCCCTGGTCCACGAGTTCGCCACCTTGAGGACCGGCCGGGCCTCGATAGCCATACTCGACGGCGTGAAGGTCGACTATTACGGCTCGCTCACGCCTCTCAACCAGCTCGCCTCCCTCTCCGTCCCCGAGCCCCAGACCATACTCATCCAGCCCTGGGACCTGACCCAGATACAGGCCATCGAGAAGGCCGTCATGGGCTCGGACCTGGGGCTTACGCCCTCGAACGACGGGAAGGTCATAAGGCTCAACATCCCCCAGCTCACGGAACAGAGGCGCAAGGAACTGGTCAAGGTCGCCAGGAAGTACGGCGAGGAGGCCAGGGTGAGCATACGGAACTCCAGGAGGGACGCCAACGACAGGGCCAGGGCCCTCGAAAGGGATAAAGAGATAGGCCAGGACGAGCTCAAGAAGTTTTCCGAAGAGATACAGAAGATAACCGACGAGTACGTCGGCAAGGTGGACAGGCTCCTTGCCGAGAAGGAAGAGGAGATAATGGAGGTCTGAGCCCAGGCCCCGGTAACCCTGAAGCGGGGGTGCGCCTCCCGGCCGCTCATTTGTCTTGAGCTATGGAAACCTTTTGTGTTAGCGTTTGTGCATGATGGATAGACTCGACCCTGGAAAACTGCCGAGGCACATCGCCGTAATCATGGACGGCAACGGCCGCTGGGCCCGCCAGAAGCTCCTTAACAGGATCAAGGGGCACAGGAAAGGCATTGACGTGGCCAGGGACACGGTCACCGCCTGCCGCGAGCTCGGCGTGGAGTACCTGACGCTCTACACCTTCTCGAGGGAGAACTGGGCAAGGCCCGCCTACGAGGTCGCAACCCTGATGAGGCTCCTCGAGGTTCACCTCAAGGGTGAGAAGAAGAGCCTCGTTGAGAACAACATACGTTTCGCGGCCATAGGCGCCGTGTTTGAGCTTCCGGCCAGCGTGCGCGCGGTGATAGAGGACATCAAAGAGGCCACCGCCGGCAATACCGGCATGGTCCTCCAGCTCGCCCTCTCCTACAGCGGCCGGGAGGAGATAGCGCGGGCGGCGAGGGAGGCGGCCCGCAGGGTGGCCGAGGGGACGCTCAGGCCTGACGATATAACCGAGGAGGTTCTGGCCGGCTTCATGTACACGGCCGGCGCTCCCGACCCGGACCTCCTCATAAGGACGAGCGGCGAGTCGAGGATATCCAATTTCCTGCTCTGGCAGCTCGCCTACACGGAGATACACATAATCGACGTGCTCTGGCCCGATT
>JBHHVK010000229.1:0-3043 GCA_046754205.1 Thermodesulfobacteriota bacterium | reverse complement strand
GTATGGAGTAGTCCGGGCAGGGCAGGACGTCGAGGTCCTTGCAGAGCTGGGGCGTCGCGTTGTGGATGATCCTGCCGTCGCGCCGGAAGGAGACCCCTGGCACGTTCTCCATGCCCTTTCCGCCGTTCTCCAGGGCATGGATGAAGTCGATGATTATGTCGTCCGCCTCGCCGCGCACCACGTAGTCGCAGTACTCGAGGGCCTCCTCGGCCATGTAGGTGACATGGGGTCCGCCCATGAAGACGGGGATGCCGGCCTTCCTGACGAGCTTGGCTATCTCGTAGGAGCGGCACGACGTGGACGTTATGGCGGAGATGCCGACGGCGTCCGCCTTGAGGACGTCCTCGAGGTCGAGCTCTCCTATGGACTCGACGTAGCTGGTGACGTCGTAGCCCTGCTGCTTGAGCATGGTGCCGAGATAGATTGTGCCGAGCCTCGGAAGCGGCATCCTGGCGTAGACGTGGAGGTCGGGCGGGTTGGGCTCTATGAATACGATCTTTTTCATATATTTCCTGATAGAGGGTCTGGTTGAGGTTGGGTTACAGGCCGGTATTTCCAGCAATAATACTATCCGTTGGCAAGCGGCATGTCAAGTGAAAACCCCGGTTTAAAGGGTCCCTGCGCCGCTCGGCGCCGGGCCGTGCGACGGCTCGGACCTTCGGGGGTGCAGGGATTATAACCCGAAGCGGCTTGATGGTATGTGCGTTGGTTCACAGGTGGCGGTCTCTTTACCAAGGTCCCCCGGGCCCCACCTGCCACCCCCCCGGGCTCAGGCCAGCGCCCTTTTGAGGTACCTGGCGGTGCGGCTCTTTCTGAGCCTTGCTATCCGCTCCGGCGTGCCCGCCCCCACCACTTCCCCGCCTGCCTCTCCCGCGCCGGGGCCGAGGTCGACCACCCAGTCGGCGGTCTTCATGCAGTCGGTGTTGTGCTCGATGAGGAGGACCGTGTTCCCGGAGTCCACGAGCCGGCCGAGCACGCTCAGGAGTTTTTTCGTGTCGTCGGGGTGGAGGCCCGTGGTGGGCTCGTCGAGTATGTAGAGCATGGGGCCGTGGACCCCCCCGGTCAGCTCTCTCGCTATCTTGAGCCTCTGGGCCTCGCCTCCCGAGAGCGTGGTGGCCGATTGTCCGAGCTTCAGGTAACCCAGGCCCACGTCCATCATTATGGAGAAGAGCCTGGTGATGTTCGCCTCGCTTCGGAAGAGGACGGCCGCCTCCTCGAAGGTCATCTCCAGGACGTCGAATACGGACCTGCCCCCGAGCCTCACCTCGAGTATGTGGGGCCTGTAGCGCCTCCCCCCGCACTCGGGGCACCTGATGTATACGTCGGGGAGGAAGTACATGTCGAGCTTTTCGGTCCCCTCGCCCCTGCAGGCCTCGCACCTGCCGCCCGGTATGTTGAAGGAGAAGTGCCCGGGGGTGAGGCCCTGTGAGCGCGCCGCGGGGAGCCCGGCGAAGATCTTCCGGATGTAGTCGAAACCGCCGATGTAGGTAAGGGGGTTGGACCTCGGGGTCCTGCCTATGGGGCCCTGGTCGACGAGCTTTACGCCGAGGAGGTTGTCGAGCCCCTCCACGGAGCGGCAGGGCAGCGCCTTTTCGTGCTTCTCGCCGAAGCGGGCGGCGGCGACGTTGTAGAGCGTATCCACCACCAGCGTGGACTTTCCGGACCCCGAGACCCCGGTTACGCAGGTCATCGTCTGCAGCGGTATGCTCACGTCCACGTCCCGGAGGTTGTTCCCGGCGGCGCCGCTTATGGTGATGAACCTGCCGTTGCCCTTCCGTCTCCACCGGGGCACGTGTATGACCTCCCTGCCGGTGAGGTAGTCGGCGGTGAGCGTCCTGGCCGAGCGGACGAACTCCTCCGTGGCCCCGGACCAGACGAGCCTGCCCCCGCGCCTGCCGGAGCCGGGGCCGAGCTCCACTATGTGGTCCGAGGCGCCGATTACCGAGGAGTCGTGCTCGACGACGACCACGGTGTTGCCCCTGGCGGCGAGCTTTCTTATCTGCTCTATGAGCATGTCTATGTCCACGGGGTGGAGCCCGATGGAAGGCTCGTCGAGTATGTAGAGGACCCCGGCCAGCGAGCTCGCCAGTTGGGTGGCGAGCTGAACCCTCTGTATCTCCCCGCCCGAAAGCGTCCTGGTCAGCCTGTCGAGCGTTATGTAGCCGAGGCCCGTGGCGCTCAGGAACTCGAGCTTGGCGCGCACCTGGCGGAGCGCCTCGTCGGCGAGCTCGCGCTCGAACCCCGTAAGCTCGAGCTTCTCGAAAAACCCAAGCGCCTTTTCGATCGAGAGCGCGCAGAACCCGGCTATGTTGAGGCCGCCGAGCCTTGTGGCGAGGGCCTCCTTCTTGAGCCTCGCGCCCGCGCAGGCCTTGCAGAGGACCTGGCCCTTGTACCTGGAACTGAAGACCTTTATGTGGAGCTTGTATTTCTTCGACTCGAGGTAGTCGAAGAAGCCGTCGATGCCGCCGAAGTCCCCGGCGCCCTTGAAGACGTACCGCCTCTCCCGGTCGGTCAGCTCGGCGAAGGGGCTGTCGAGGTCTATCCCGTAGTCCGGGGCGTGGCGTTCGAGCTCCTCGTACCACCATGTATAGGCGGGCTTGGTCCAGGGCTCCACGGCCCCCTCCGCGAGGGTGAGGGTGCGGTCGGGGATGACCTTGTCCACGTCGTACTTGAGGACGTTGCCGAAGCCCTTGCACTCGGGGCAGGCCCCCACGGGATGGTTGAAGGAGAGGCTCAAGGGGGTGGGCCTCTCCACCTCCAGGCCGCACCTACCGCAGACGAGTTTTCTCGTGAGCGTTATAAGCCGTCCGGCGACTTCGACCCAGGCCGTGCCGTCGCCCTCCCGGTAGGCCACCTCTATGGCCTCGACGAGGCGGTGCCTCTCGGACCCCTTTATGCGGAGGCGGTCCGTGACGACCCCTATCGGGCCGGAGAGGGTCGGGGGGGCGGGGGGCTCAGGGTCGGTGAGGTTTACGACCCTCCCGTCCACGCGGACCCTTATGAAACCCTTTTCGATCAGCTCGTCGGCGACGGCCTCCGGCTC
>JBHHVK010000228.1:0-3051 GCA_046754205.1 Thermodesulfobacteriota bacterium | reverse complement strand
CGGGCGCGGGCCACCACGAGCTTGTCGTCCTCGGAGAGCTCGTCCATGCCGAGGATGGCGATGATGTCCTGGAGATCCTTGTACTTCTGGAGCACCTGCTGGACCTGGCGGGCCACGGCGTAGTGCTCTTCGCCGATGATCTGGGGGTCGAGTATCCTGGAGGTGGAGTCGAGCGGGTCGACGGCCGGGTATATGCCGAGCTCGGCGATCTGGCGCGACAGGACGGTGGTGGCGTCGAGGTGCGCGAAGGTCGTGGCCGGCGCCGGGTCGGTGAGGTCGTCGGCGGGGACGTAGACGGCCTGGACGCTGGTGATGGAGCCCTTGTTCGTGGAGGTTATCCTCTCCTGAAGCTCTCCGACGTCCGTGGAGAGCGTGGGCTGGTATCCGACGGCCGAGGGTATGCGTCCGAGAAGGGCCGAGACCTCCGCGTTGGCCTGGACGAACCTGAATATGTTGTCTATGAAGAGCAGGACGTCCTGGCCCTCCTCGTCCCTGAAGTACTCGGCCATGGTGAGGGCCGTGAGCGCCACCCTCGCGCGCGCCCCGGGGGGCTCGTTCATCTGGCCGTAGACGAGGCTCGCCTTGTCGAGGACGCCCGATTCCTTCATCTCCATCCAGAGGTCGTTGCCCTCCCTCGTCCTCTCGCCGACTCCGCCGAAGACGGAGAAGCCCCCGTGCTGCATGGCGACGTTGTTGATGAGCTCCATGATGAGGACGGTCTTTCCGACCCCGGCGCCCCCGAAGAGCCCTATCTTTCCCCCCTTGAGGTAGGGGGTGAGGAGGTCGACGACCTTGATGCCCGTTTCAAAGACCTCCATGGTGGTGGACTGCTCGCTGAAGCTCGGTGCCTCGCGGTGGATGTTGTAGTGCTTTTCGCTCGTCACCGGGCCCATCTCGTCGACGGGCTCTCCCACGACGTTCAGGATGCGGCCGAGGACCGGTTTTCCCACGGGCACGGATATGCCCGCGCCGGTGTCCAGGGCGTCGCCCCCGCGCACGAGGCCCTCGGTCGAGTCCATGGCTATGGCGCGCACGGTGTTCTCGCCGAGGTGCTGGGCGACCTCGAGGACGAGGTTCCATTCGTCGTCGCTGATAGAGGGGTTGGTGACCTTGAGGGCGTTGAATATGGCCGGCAGCTTTCCGGCCGGGAACTCCACGTCCACGACCGGACCCATAATCTGCCTTATCTTGCCGATGGTTTTATCGCTCATTAGCTGGAACCCTCCTTTGAGGAATACGTAATCCGTCAGACGGTTATCGGGTATGGGACGGCGTCAAGCGTCCCGGTAGTTATTTGAGGGCCTCGGCCCCTCCGATTATCTCCATGAGCTCCTTGGTGATGGCGGCCTGCCTCACGCGGTTGTACTGGAGCGTAAGGGCGCCTATCATCTCGGCGGCGTTCTTGCTCGCCGAGTCCATGGCGGTCATGCGTGCCCCGTGCTCGCTGGCGGCGGACTCGAGGAGCGCCCTGAAGAGCTGGACCTCCACGTACTTGGGCAGGAGGCTTGCGAGCACCGCCCCCTCGCTCGGTTCGTAGAGGTATTCGCCGCCGCCCTCCTCCCCGGCCACGCCGGCGGTCTCTTCACCGCCGCCTGTAGAGACGGGCAGGAGCTGCTGGACCACCGGGATCTGGCTGAGCGCGCTCTTGAACTCGCTGTATACGAGATAGACCTCGTCGAGCTCCTCTGCGAGGTAGGCGCCCGTGAGGTCGGCGGCGGCCCCGGCGGCCATCGGGTAGTCGGGGCGGGCCTTGGCCAGGGGGCCCGATTTGAGCACGTCCTTTGCGCGGCGCTTGAAGTGCTCGGAGGCCCGCCTTCCCATGAGGTAGAGCCTGACCTCGGAGCCGGACTTCTCGGAGATGAGCCTTTCTACGGTCCTTATGAGCGTCGAGTTGAAGCCCCCGCAGAGCCCGCGGTCCGAGGTGATGAGCACGACGCCGACCTTGTTTCCGGGCCTAATCGAAAGGAGGGGATGGCTGTCAGGGGACGCCTTGGAGGCGAGAGACGTTATGAGCCCGACCATCTTCTCGGCGTAGGGCCTTGCGGCCACTATCTCCTCCTGAGCCCTGCGGAGCTTGGCGGCGGAGACCATCTTCATCGCCTTGGTAATCTGCTGGGTGTTCTTAACGCTCTTGATCCTGCGTTTTATGTCGCTTAAGGTCGCCATCTTTCAGAGGTTCCAGGTCCTTTCCGGGGTTATACAAAAGGTGGCCGCAGCGGCCGCAGGCCGCCGGTCTCTACGCCGGACGCTTTAGCTCTCCTCGGCTACGAAGAGCCCCTTCAATTCGTCGAGGGCCTTGTCGAGCTTCGCCTTCAACTCGTCGTCTATCGCCTTCTTTTCCCTTATTTCAGCGAGTATCTCCGGGTGGCGCGATTCGAGGAAGGCGTTGAGCTCGGCCTCGTACCTGCCGAGTGATTCCACGGGGTAGTCGTCCACGTAGCCGTTGGTGGCGGCGTATATTATGGCTATCTGCTCTTCGACGGGCAGGGGCTTGTACTGGCCCTGCTTCAAGATTTCCACGAGGCGGCTTCCCCTGGCGAGCTGGCGCTGGGTGGCCTGGTCGAGGTCGCTTCCGAACTGGGCGAAGGCGGCGAGCTCGCGGAACTGCGCGAGCTCGAGGCGGAGCGTGCCGGCTATCTTCTTCATCGCCTTTACCTGGGCGCTTCCGCCGACCCTGGATACGGACAAACCCACGTTGATGGCGGGGCGTATGCCCGAGTAGAAGAGGTCGGACTCGAGGAATATCTGTCCGTCGGTGATGGATATGACGTTCGTGGGGATGTAGGCGGAGACGTCGCCCGCCTGGGTCTCGATTACGGGCAGGGCCGTAAGAGACCCCCCCCCGAGGTCGTCGGAGAGCTTGGCGGCCCTTTCGAGGAGCCTGGAGTGGAGGTAGAAGACGTCTCCGGGGTATGCCTCGCGCCCGGGGGGCCTCCTGAGGAGCAGCGAAAGCTGGCGATAGGCGACGGCGTGCTTCGAGAGGTCGTCGTAGATGATGAGCGCGTGCCCGCCGTTGTCCCTGAAGTGCTCGCCCATGGTGCAGCCGGTGTA
>JBHHVK010000227.1:0-3055 GCA_046754205.1 Thermodesulfobacteriota bacterium | reverse complement strand
CGCGGGCGGGCCCGCGACCCCTGGCAAGGGTCTGGTGGAGGGTACCGGGATCGAACCGGTGGCCTGCACGTTGCGAACGTGCCGCTCTCCCGACTGAGCTAACCCCCCATCTTTTCCACCCCCCGGCCGACGGAGCGTACGGGGTGCTTTCTCACCGGCCGGGCTTAGTCTTTATTATTTAACAGAAAAAGGGGGCCAAGACAAGGGATTTCAGGGCCCCGCCGCCCCACCCGGCTCCCCCCGGCGGCCAGGCGGTCAGTGGAGGTAGGTCCTCATCCCGTCGGCGAACGCGGTGGGGGTGATGCCGAAGACCTCTTCGAGGGCGGCCGAGTCCGTTACGTTGTCCTCCTCGATCATTAGGAGCTGGTCCCTGGTTATCGGGGGGACGGGCAGCGCCGCTTCGGCGAGCGCCGCGCCCACGCGCATAAGCGCCATGGGGACGTGTATCTTGAGGGGGGCGCGCCTGCCGAGGGCGCGGGCTATCTCGTCCATGGTCTCGTCGAAGGTGAAGGCCCGAGGGCCCCCGAGCTCGAAGACGCGGCCCGCGGTCTCGTCCATGTCGAGGCTCCCGGCGATGGCCCCGGCCACGTCATCCACGTAGACCGGCTGGAAGAGGTTCTTGCCCGAGCCGGGGATCACCACCACCGGGACGCGCCGGAGGACGCGGGCGAAGACGTTGGTGAACTTGTCTTCAGGGCCGAAGATGACGGAGGGGCGGAATATGGTGTAGGAGAGCCCGGAAGCGCGGATTATCTCCTCGGCCTCCCACTTGGTCCTGTGGTACTCGCTCCTCGCGCCCTCCCTCGTGCCGAGTGCGCTTATGTGGAGGTACCTCGTGACCCCTTTGGCCAGACAGGCCTCCACGACGTTTCTCGTGCCCTCGACGTGTATCTTCGAAAAGCTCGAGCCCCGAGGCTCCGCCAGTATGCCCACGAGGTGTATGACCGCCTCGGTGGACCCGTCGATGGCGTCGGCCACGGACGCCGGGTCCGTTACGTCACCGCGCACGAGCTCCACGCCGCTTTCCGCCAGGTGCGCGGCCCTCGATGGGTCCCTGACAAGGCAGCGCAGCGCCTTCGAGCCGGTCCGGGTCGAACCGGCGAGCGCGGCGACGAGATGCCCGCCCACGAAACCGGTACAGCCGGTCAGGACAATCATTGCCTTTGAGAGAGGATCTCCTTTATGGCCAGCTTCAGCTCCGTAAGGTCGGAGGACTTGATCACATATGCGTCCGAGGCCCAGGTGCCGAAGTCATGCTTGTAGTGAGGGTAGGCGGTACAGAGTATGACCGGCAGGTCCTTGTGGGTCTCCTTGATCCTCCTCAATACCTCCACCCCGTCCATGCCCGGCATCTTGATGTCAAGGAGGACGAGGTCCACGCCGTCTTTTTCGAGCTTTTCGAGGGCCTCTTCCCCGGATGCCGCCACCACGACCTCGTTCCCGTCTTCTTCGAGCTCTTCCTTATAGAGGAGCCTCAGACCCTCTTCGTCATCGACAACAAGTATCCTTTTTTTCATAACTGACTCCGAATCTTGCCTCCGTTGTTCACAACTGGCTCCGGCGGGCCGGCAGCGCGGCGGGCGCTTCAGGTCAACCCGCTTCTTTCGCATCGACATAGGGGAGCTTTATGGCGAAGGTGACGCCCACGCCGGGGTCGTTGTCCACCTCGATCTTCCCCCTGTGCCTCAATATGATGGAGTTGGTTATGGCGAGCCCGAGCCCGGTGCCGCGCCTCCTGGTGGTGAAGAAGGGATTGAAGATGCGCCCCATTACATCCGGGTCGATGCCGCCTCCGGTGTCCGAAAGCTTTATGAGCGCGGAGTCTTCCGTCCGGGTGGTGGATACCTTCAGGGCGCCGCCCCCGTCGCCATGGCACTCGGCTATAGACTGTATCGCATTGGAAATGATGTTGTCAAAGGCAATCTTCAGCTGTTCCCGGTCGCTCATGACCGGCAAGGGCTCCTCGTAGTAATCACGGACCAGCTTGATCCCCCGTTCGTCGAACTCGTCGGCGAAGACATCGAGCGCCTCGTCGAGGATGCCGTTCAGGTCCTCTATCTCGAGCTCGACGACGTTGTCCCTGATAAATCTGATGACGCCGTTTATTATCGTCTCCACCCTGTGTATCTCGCCGAGCATGTGCTCGAGGTTTTCCACGCAGGGGGAATCTGGGTCCATGGTCTTCTTCACCTTGGAGGCGAAGGCCCCGAGGCTTATTATAGGGTTCTTGACCTCGTGGGCGAGCATGGCGGCCATGTCGCCGAGGGCCATGAGCTTCTCGGAGCTTATGAGCCTGTCCTGAATATCCCTGAGCTCGCCGTGCTCCCTGTGGTGTCTCTCGAGGAGCGCCGCGCACCTTATTATGTTGGTAATCTCACAGGCCGCGAGCAGGAGGAGGCCCTCCTCGTCGCCGGAGAGCCGGAACCTCTTCCTGGACTTGACGAAGAGCACGCCGTGGAGGACGGGACCGTACACGAGCGGTATGGCCATGGAGCAGGCGAAGCCCGCGAGGCCCGGGTCCGTGACCTCTTTGCCCTCGACCCCCGGTCCGTGGAGCTCGAAGGCCCCGGAGCCGTCCCTCCGGCAGGCCCGGAGCGGTGCGCAGGCCCGGGCCGCGGCGCCGGGCAGGCCATCGCCCTCGGGGTAGGTCTCCTCCCTCGACCCGTTCTCCCCGGCGAAGCCGCGGAGCCTGAGTACGCAGGAACCATTGTCCTTGAGGTACAGGAGACACTGGTCGAAGGGATAGGCGTCGATTATCAGGCCGGCCGCCGTGGTGAGCTTCTCGCCCAGGGGGGCGTCGGCGTGGGCGAGCTCAATCTCTTTTTCGATAATCCCGTAGTCCATGGCAAGGCCGGGTGGTCCTTTGCGATAAGGCTCTGGTCGGTCCGGCGGACTTCATCCCGCCGCGGCGGGCTTACAGCTTGACGTCCCTCAGGAAGCGGGCCGACTCCTCGGGCGGGGTCGGGTTGATGTAGAAGCCGGAGCCCCACTCGAAGCCCGCCACCTTGGTGAGCTTCGGCATTATCTCGAAGTGCCAGTGGTAGTATTCGCTCCC
>JBHHVK010000226.1:0-3081 GCA_046754205.1 Thermodesulfobacteriota bacterium | reverse complement strand
TTCTCGACCTGAGCGACTTGAAGCCGTCGGAGAAGACCATCCAGCTCGGCTTGAGATGGTCGAGCGGGATCCTGCCGGTCATCCTCTCCTGGAAGGTCTCCCCCTCGTCGATCGTCACGCCCCGCAGCTTGCAGTCCAGGAGCGCCGACATGGGCAGCCTTGCGCGCCTGTCGGCTAGCGCCACTATTATCCTGTCGATACCGTGCTCCCTTACGATGGAGCCTATGTCTCCGTAGCCGCCGATGACCCCGGGGTTTACTATGGATTGCCCCTGCATCCTGGGGTCGTCGTCCACGAAGCCCATGAGACGGAGCCCGTGGTCTCTCATGCCGTATATCTCGCTGCCGATCCTCCTGGCGAGCTCCCCCGAGCCTATGATCAGTATCCTCTTCTCCGGGAGCTCAAAACCGAGCTGGCCCGTCCTGGTGAAGAGGATCCTCCAGAGGAAGATGGCCACCGGGATGGCGAAGACGCTGACCCCCAGGACCCCGCGGCCCGCCTTGAGGAGGGGGAATATGTAGTAGACGGTGAAGAGCGCTATGCTGGCGAGCGCCGTGCCCTGAAGCAGCCTCATGAGCATCTGGCGCCCCGGGTAGTAGTACTCGGGGCTGTAGAGCTCGAGTATGTAGAAGATGACCATGTAGAACGTGGTGAGGATGAAGGTCTTGACGAACCACGGGTCGTAATCCATTATCGCCGGCCAGTCGAAGGAGAACCTCACGGCCGCGGACAGAACGGCGAGCAGGAAGATGAGGGAGAACTCCGACAGCCAGATGAAGACGGTCTTGGGAGTGAAGTATCTGTTGAAGAAGAAGTACATTACGGCGTCTTTCCCCGCTCTTTTTCAGTAGTAATACTTCTTTGAAGGCGCCTCGGAGTCGTTGAGCGCTATGCCGATGAACTTGTTCTGTGAGACGGACTTCACGGCCTTCTGGACCATGTCCCTCGGGGTCTTGCCGGCCCTCACCACGAGCAGCAGGCCGTCGAGGACCTTGGAGATGATGTTGACGTCGGCCATGTTCAGTATCGGCGGGCAGTCTATGAGCACATAGTCGTATTCGTCCCTGCACCTCTCCATAACGGTCTTGAGCCCGGGGTCGCCGAGCAGCTTCGTCGAGTTTTTTACGCTGTGGTGCGCCTGGATGATGTGGAGCCCCGATGAGCCTACCCGCACCGTAGCCTCGTCCACGGAGGCCTCCGAGTTCAGCACGTCGACCAGGCCCGGCTGCCCTGGCTCCGCGAGGTACCTGGTCGTTATGGTCGGGTTCCTCAGGTCGCACTCGATAACGAGGACCTTCTTCTTGAATTCGCCGGCGATGAGGTAGCCGAGGTTCAGCGCCGTCACGGTCTTTCCCTCTCCCTTGACGGCGCTCGTGATCCCTATGCACTTGACCGAGCCCGCGGCGCAGATATGCTCTATCCTCGTGAAGAGTATCCGGTACTGTTCCGCCACCGCATCGTCGAAGCCGTTCATGGCGGCCAGGGGGGCGTTGAACTTGACGTCCCTGTAGCCGTCACCGACGGCGTGTCCCTCCCTGACGATCTCTGCGATATCCAGGGATATGTCCGCCTCCCTCGGCACCCGCGCCTTCGGGAGCCCCCGTCCGGCCAGGGTCGAGTCGTAGTCGCGCTTTCTTGCCGGGTCGATAAGGGTTTCGTAGGCCTCGGATATCTTCCTCAACATATCCGCCCGTTCCTCCGGGGTGTAGAGGGAGTAGGTCGCAAGGGAGTCCTCGCCGTAGGTCATACGCGCCCTCTCGAAGGCCTCCTCTATCTCGGCGGGGGCGGCCTGGGGGCTTACATCAAGTATCTCGTAGTAGTCTCTTGCTCTCGTCACGCTTGTTCAATCCTCCAGTGGCTTAACGGGCGGCGTCCTTAACGAGCGCCTCATCGAGAACGGACGACAGTTGTACCGCCGGTTCAGTGTCGGCGTATTCCACCGTAAGGGGTCTCCTGAGCCTGGTCGATTCCCACACCTTCTCGCTGAATGGAATGTGGCCGAGGATGTCCACTTCGACATCGAAGAAATCGAGGCATGCCCTCCTGACGGAATAGCCGAGCGTGTTGTCCTCCGGTCTCCGTGCCTGGTTTATGACGACCGACAGCCGGGTCCTCTCCATGAGCTCCTTGAGCATCCGCCAGGAGTCCCTGTCGTGCTCCCTTATCTCGTCGAGCAGGGCGGCTATGGTGAGGTTCTTCGACATTTCCGATTCGTAGAATATCCTCTTCAGGATATCCTTGAGCTTGCCCCCTTCCCTTGCCTCCTGCGCCTGCTTCATGAGCCTCAGGAGCAGGCACTTTATGAACCTGTAGGTGTTCTCCACCGCCGTCGGCTCTGGGGTGACCACGAGTATCCCCCTGTCGGCGAGTAGAAAGAAGTCAAGGGTATTGTTGGAGGTGCCGGGGCCGAGGTCCATGAGCACGTAGTCGTGGTCCGTCTTCTCGAGGGAGTCCCTCAGGTGGGCCACCCTCGTTCCGTTGAGGTTGGCCGCGTCCATGGAGTCCATGGACCCGCTTACCAGGTCGAGGTTCGGCATCCCCGTGGCGCTTATCACCTCGCTGAGGTCGTTCACCTCTCCCTTTATGAAGCTCGACAGCGGCATGTGCGACTCCGTCTCGCCAACCAGGGTGTGGAGGTTGGCCGCGCCGAGGTCGACGTCCACAAGCAGCACGCGCCTACCGGCCCTGGAGAGGAGTATCCCCAGGTTCGAGGCGATGAGGCTCTTGCCCGCACCCCCTTTGCCGCCTCCCACGGCCCACAGGACCGGCCTGCGTCCGGGCCTGCCGCCACCCTTCCCGTCTGTCCTCATACCTCTTCCCAACTCGTCCATCCTCTGCGGCCCGGCCGTCAGGCCGAGCCCGTCTTCGTTTTCTTAATCAGCCTGAACTTCTTTGCCTGCTTCCCGTCCGCTTTGAGGTCGTAATGCGCCAGGGTGGCGAGCACCGGGAGGTCCACCACGCCCTCGAAGTCCTCTGGCTTGCGGAAGGCCGGGTTGAGAAACTCGAGGAGCAGGATGATCCCGAGCCCCACCCCGGCTCCTCCCACGGGGCCGGCCATCATTATCTTCTTTAACTTGACCC
>JBHHVK010000225.1:0-3089 GCA_046754205.1 Thermodesulfobacteriota bacterium | reverse complement strand
CTTACAACAGCTCCGTGAGCGTCCATCCCGTCTCGGCCCCGCAATTCGGGCACTCGGTGAACTCCTCGCCCTCTTCGAATAACCTCACGGTCTCTTCGCCTTCGAGCTGCTTTCTGAGCGGCCCGAGATGGTCTCTAAGCGCCTTGGCGTTCAGGCATATCCGCCTCGCGTCCCTGACGTCATCCGGGACTTCAACCCCTATCTCCTGCAGCATCCCCCTTATGAGGTGGTCGAGCATCCCGCCTTCCATGCAGACGTTACACTTGTACTCGCCGCTCTTCAAAACAATAGACCCGGGCAACATATTCACATGCTCACTCACTCTATCCCTCCTTTTGGTCGGTCATGAAGAGTAAAAGACAGCGGCCGCACCGGCGCGACCCCCCGCAATCATTTCGAGTCTAACAAAAGGGGGCTCGCGGTTCAAGGCCCCGTCCCTGCCGGGGCGGTCGTATCCAGGCGGACACGTGCCGAGGGGCCGCGTGACGCGGAACCTCACCCCCCCCGACCCCCGGCCCCCGGCCCCAAGTCCAAAAACCCGAAGGCATACCACATATCCCCACAAAAACCGGCAAATTTCTTTACATTACCACAGCACGTCCACCCAAAGCCTAACTGTTTGAAATCGCACTGTTTTTGTCTCGCATACCAGGACGGGCGCGTTTTCACCGGCAATGCTATGTAAATTTACTTTACGCTTCGGCCATGAATTTCTAATTGCGAATCCGAAATTAACGCCCCTCTCCTCTGAAAAAGGGCAACTAAATCGAAATGTTACGTGGCAAGGACGGTCTTGGTCAAGGTTTTGGCGTCGAATGTGCATATATATGAGTAGTAGTACATTCAAGCAAGACGGGCTGACGACGGCCCGACATCAGCGGAAGGTGACGCGGCCTCAGGAGGAGCTGATTTCATGCTCCCATTGAGGCCTTTTTTGTTGACGAAAGGGACAGGACGAACGGATGAGATACCTGCTTACGGCGGTCCTCGCCGGTTTCATGGCCGGATGCACCCAGGCCCCGGAGCTGGACTACGCCTTCAATGAATACATGCGCGACCCACCGACGGGTGTGCTGGCCGCCTTTTCCGAAGGCTTCGGCTGCATATACGGCTGCGACGGCGCCCCTGGCATCGACCCCGCGCAGAAGGGTTACCTCGCCTTCAACGAGTACATGCGCGACCCGAGGATCGACATCGTAACCGCCTACTCGAGCGACTGCGGCGGCTCCATAGATGTCAGGAAGTGGTGCGACGGCCTGACCGCGACCTACACCCCGGCAAGGCACGGGGTCTGCGCGGCGTCATGGTCGGTGCTCCCGCCGGGCACCCGCCTGTACATAAACGGCTATGGCGAATGCGTCGTCGAGGATACCGGCGGGGCCATGAGGCAGGCCGGCGAGAAGGGCCTGACCCACGTGGACGTATTCATGGATACCAAGGAAGAGGCCTTCGAGTTCGGCAGGCGAGAGGGGTTCGGCTGAGGGGGCCCCGGCTTCACGCGGAGTTTTTATATTCCTGGCCGGGCTTCAGGAGCTTGAATTCGCCCTTCTCCTCGTCCCTCACCCGTTTGAAGATATCGCAGCTGAGGCAGCTCAGCCTTTTCTGAGCGAAACTCCCCTGGACCTTACCGCCGCAGAACGTGCCGGCCACGGCCCAGCAGACCCTGCCGCCGTTTTTGCCGCCGTTTACCCCGTCGGCCGTCCCGTCGGTCGCCGCGGGGCATATGCCGAACTCCTCGACCTTGGCCCCGCCCGGCTCGCGGCCGCATTTCTTCAGCTCCCAGCAATTCGGTTTTTTCATGGCCCCCTCCTTCAGATCCTCTCAATGATGCTCACTTTACTTATCGGAAGTTTCCGGGAAATCTATAGAAGAGATGACGCCGACGCCCCCGGTCACCCTCTCCGTCTCCTGCCGGACCTGATAAAGGAGAAGAGGCAGAAGGCCGCGCCGACGAAGAAGCTCACAACCCCGGCCCTGAAGGTCGCCGGACTGTACCTGAACTCGACGCGGTGGGCGCCTTCCGGGACCTCCACGCCCCGCACGAGGCCGTTTACCCTGAGGAGCCTTCGCCTCTTTCCGTCCACCGTGACAGTCCACCCCGGATAGTGTACGTCGGCGAGGACCAGCACCCCGGGCCGGCCGGTTGTGACGTCCACGGCCACCGAGTTGGCGCGGTACCCGGTTATCCTCGTGATGAAGCCGGGGCCGCCCCCCCCGCCCCCCCCGCCCCCCCCGCCCCCGTCGGCCCCGTCGGCCCCGTCGGCCGCCTCCCCCGCGCCCACGCCCCTCTCCTCGAGGACGACCCTCCTCTCGATGTCGAAGCCCGGCGCCGTGGCCATCTCCTGGGCCTCCTCGAAGCCGTCGGCGAAGTCGAACCCATAGGCCATGTAGACCCGGGAGAGCGCCCCCGGGTTCTCGTATATCCTCACCTCCCGGTCATAGACGAGCGGCAGGTCGAGCCTCTCCGCGTCGGCGACAAAGACGCTCCTCTGCGAGTCGTAGCCGGCGCTCCGGGGAAGCATCAGGTACTTTAGACCCAAAAGCGAGTAGTTCCTGAGCCTCACGGAGACGTCCTCCTCTATGGGCCTCAGCCAGAAGTCGTAGCTCGTCTTCTTCTCATTCTCCTCCTTGCCGCCCCATGTGGTCGCCCTCGCCCTCTCGGGGCGTCCGGTGAACCAGAGCCCCGAGCTCGGGCCTTCCTCTATGACGTCCACGTGGAGGTACCTCTTCCTGAAGGACTGGTACGTGGCCGGAAGTATGGAGTTCACGTACCTCAGGTCCTCTATACCGAGGGCGCTTGCGAAGTTAGGGAAGAGCACGCCGTATGCCCCCGCGGCCCTCTGCCCGTCGAGGTTCTCCCTCAGGAACTCCACGTAGGGGGCCTCGGCAAAGGGGTCCCGCCACTCGGGCAGCCCGCGGGGGCTGGTGAGGTCGAGGACGAAGGCCGAGGCAAGGAAGACCGCCACGGCCACGGCGGCCTCCCTTTTCATGTCCCAGAAAAAGAGTATCACCGCCACCATGCCGACCACGAAGGGGACGAGCTTGTACATGAGCCAGACCGGGTCGTAACCCCTCGGCACGGCCCACCA
>JBHHVK010000224.1:0-3089 GCA_046754205.1 Thermodesulfobacteriota bacterium | reverse complement strand
TTGCCCATGAGCCGGTTCCTTCCGTGCACGCCTCCGGCGACCTCTCCGGCGCTGAGGAGCCCGGGCACGGTCGTCTCGGCCCACTCGTTTATCTCCACCCCCCCGTTCTGGTAATGGAGCGTGGGATAGACGAGCATGGGGAGCTTGCTTATGTCTATGTTGTAGCGCTTGAACTGGATGTACTTGGCCGGGAGCTCCTTTCTGACGGTCCCCTCGCCGTGGAGCATGTCTATCATGGGGCTGTCGAGCCAGACGCCCGCCCTGCCGGTGGGCGTGGTCACGCCCTTGCCGACGTCGAGGCATTCCCTTATGATGCAGGCCGATTCCACGTCCCTCGGCTCGAGCGGGAAGCAGAACTGCCCGCCCTCGGCGTTCAGGAGCTGGGCCCCGAGGCCCCTGACCTTCTCCGTTATCAGGAGTCCCACGTTCTGCTCCGGGAAGACGGCGCCCGTGGGGTGGTACTGGGTGGAGTCCATGTCCTGGAGCCTCACGCCGGCGCGATAGGCCATGACGACCCCGTCGG
This sequence comes from Thermodesulfobacteriota bacterium, assembly GCA_046754205.1. Taxonomy (GTDB): domain Bacteria; phylum Desulfobacterota; class GWC2-55-46; order GWC2-55-46; family JBHHVK01; genus JBHHVK01. The sequence goes on along the minus strand of JBHHVK010000224.1, from coordinate 2,566 downwards.
CCGTGGCACCGTAGTGGTTCGTGGTGGGGAACCCCTGGATGTGGAGCCTGCCGAAGCCGCCCGTGGCTATGATGACGGCCTTTGCGCGGACTATGTAGAACTCCCTGGTCTCGAGGTTGTGGAGCACGGCGCCGGCCACGGCCCCGCCATCGTCGAGGAGCAATTCAACGGCGGGCGAGAACTCGAGTATCTTTATGTCGCCGGTGCGGTTTCGCGCCTCGTCCTTCAAGACCCTCATTATCTCGGCGCCGGTCATGTCCCCGGCCGAGTGCATCCTCTTTCTCGATGTCCCCCCGCCGTGCCTGACCTTCATCCTGCCGTCGGGGAGCTTGTCGAACATCATGCCGAGGCTCTCGAGCCAGTGGATGATGATCGGGGCGTCGTTGGTGAGCGCCGCCACGAGCCCGGCCTGGTTGGAGAAGTGTCCGCCGCCGATGACGTCGAGGTAGTGGAAGTAGGGGGAGTCCCCCTCCTGGTCGGCCCCCTGTATGCCCCCCTCGGCCATGACGGTGTTCGAGTCCCCGTGGCGGAGCTTGGTGGAGACTATCACCTTACAGCCCGCCTCCTGCGCCGACAGGGCGGCGGCGGTGCCGGCCCCGCCGGCCCCGACGACGAGGACGTCGGCCGTGTAGTCGGCGCGGGAGAGGTCTATCCCCCGGGGGTCGAGCATGGGGCGGGACTCGAGGAGGGTTGAGACCTCCTCGGGGAATACGGTGCCCCTGTTGGGCCCGACGAGCACCTCCCGCCTGCCGTCCTTTTTGTAGTCCGGGTGGTACTTCTGCAGCCACTCCTGCCGCTGCTCCATGGTGAGCGCAGGGAAGTGCTCTCCGGCCCTGGCCGTCTCCACGCGCCTGGCCCTCGTGGCCTCCACCTTCTTTACAAGCTCCATCAGTGCCGGTGTGTATCCGCTCATGGTTCCTCCATTGCCCGTTGCCCGTTGCCGGTTATCGGTTATCGGATAACCGATAACGGGTAACCGATTTGCCTATAGATTCGTTTCGTCCTTGGGCTTCCAGCCCGGGGGCGCCATGTCGGGCTCGCGCTCCCTCTCGACGTAAAGTTTCTTGACCTCCTCGGGGTCCGTGCCGGCGAGCTCTTTGAGGACCTTTTCGTACTTGCCGCTCTTGACCTCCTCGACCCTGCCGGCGAGGTGCTCGGCCCTGGGCAGGACGTACTTGCCCACGACCCTGCGGACGAACATGGCCGACATGAACTGGGATATCTGCGCCGGACACCTCGAGGCGCAGAGCCCGCACATGACGCAGTCGAAGCTCTTTTCGGCCGCGGCCTTGAGGTCCCCCCTCTTCATGAGCGCGATGTAGTCCATGACGTCTATGTCCATGGGGCAGGTCCTGGTGCAGGTGCCGCAGCCGACGCACTTGAAGACCTCGGGGTAGATCCTGCGGAGCTCCTCGTGGGGGTCCTTTGCCACGGTCTCGAGGTCGTAGTCCGGCCTGTTCGACGGGAAGAAGGGGAGTTGGGCGAGGATCATGTCCGGGGCGACCACCGTCTGGCAGGCGAGCCCGGTCCTGAGCCTGTAGTCGCCCACGAAGCGGTAGAAGGTGGCGCAGGCCCCGCAGATGCCGCCCCTACAGCCGCATCCCCGCGTGTACTTGTATCCGGCGTACTCCACGGCCTTCATAATGGTCAGCGTCTCAGGGACCATGTACTCCCTGCCCATTATGTGTATGGGGATCATGCGGGCGTCCTTCGGCGGTATGGTTCTGTCGCCTGTGGCGAGCCCCCTTGCCTTCGGAGTCTTTGCCTTCTTTTTCTCAGCCATCTTTTTGCTCTCCCCTTCTTTCGTAAGGAAAACCGCAAGGAAAATTCTTAAGCATAAAGAGTAATATCAGAAATCGCTGTACATCCCCTTGACCTCGGCAGCGGTGTAGACCGGGCCTTCCTTGCAGACGTATCTGTCGCCCACGTTGCAGCGGCCGCATTTGCCCACCCCGCACTTCATCTTGTTCTCGAGGGTGGTGTAGACGGCTTCATCGGAGAACCCGAGGTTCTCGAGGGCCTGGAGCACGAACTTTATCATTATCGGGGGCCCGCAGGTGATGGCCACCGAGTCCTTGGCCTTCGGGGCCGCCTTTTCGAGCACGGTGGGCACGAACCCCACGTTGCCCTTCCAGTCCGGGGTCTCGCCGCCCGGGTCCACGGTCTGGACGAGGTTGACGTCCGTGCGCTCCCCCCAGTGCTTGAGCTCCTCCTTGTAGACGAGGTCTCCGACGGTCCTCGCGCCGTAGACGATGGTAATGTCGCCGAAGTCCTCGCGCCTGTCGAGACAGTTCCAGATGACCGACCTGACCGGCGGGAGCCCTATGCCCCCGGCCACGAATACGATGTTCTTGCCCTTCCAGTCGTCAACGGGGAACCAGTTGCCGTAGGGGCCTCGGAAACCCATGGTGTCGCCTATGGAAAGAGTGGCGAGCCCCCCCGTGACCCGGCCCACGGACCTGAAGGTGCACTGTATGTATCCCTTCCTCGTCGGCGAGGAGGCGATGCAGAAGGTGGACTCGCCGAGGCCGAAGGCCGAGTAGAGGCCGAACTGGCCGGTCTTGAA
>JBHHVK010000223.1:0-3103 GCA_046754205.1 Thermodesulfobacteriota bacterium | reverse complement strand
AGCCGCGCCGAGGCCTACGGGGCGGACATCACCTACGGGACCAATAACGAGTACGGCTTCGACTACCTGAGGGACAACATGAAGTTCTCGCTGGAGGAGTACGTCCAGCGCGAGCTGCACTACGCCATAGTGGACGAGGTGGACAGCATCCTCATAGACGAGGCCCGCACGCCCCTTATCATATCCGGGCCGACCGAGGACTCCACGGACAAGTACTATGCCATCGACAGGGTGATACCCGGCCTTACAAAGGACACCCATTACACCGTGAACGAGAAGGACCGCCAGTCGCTCCTGACCGACGAAGGCGTGGAGAAGGTCGAGGAGCTCCTGAAGGTGGACAACCTCTACGACCCCGCGAACATAGAAACGCTCCACCACGTCAACCAGGCGCTCCGCGCCCACGCGCTCTTCACCAGGGACGTGGACTACGTGGTCAAGGACGGCAAGGTCATAATAGTCGACGAGTTCACGGGCCGCCTCATGGAGGGACGCCGCTGGAGCGACGGGCTCCACCAGGCCGTGGAGGCCAAGGAGGGCGTGGAGATAGAGAACGAGAACCAGACCCTTGCCACGGTCACCTTCCAGAACTACTTCAGGATGTACGAAAAGCTCGCCGGCATGACCGGCACGGCCGAGACCGAGGCCGCGGAATTCGCCGAGATATACGGCCTCGAGGTGATGGTAATCCCCACCAACGTGCCCATGATAAGGAAGGACTACACGGACCTCGTCTACAAGACCGCCAAGGAGAAGTTCGCCGCCGTCCTCGAGGAGATCAAGGACTGCCACGAACGGGGCCAGCCGGCCCTCGTGGGCACCATATCCATCGAGGATTCCGAGAAGCTGGCCAGGCTCCTGGCGAGCCACGGGGTCCCCCACCACGTCCTCAACGCCAAGCACCACGAGCGTGAGGCCGAGATAGTCTCGCAGGCGGGGCGCCTCGGCGCGGTCACCATATCGACGAACATGGCCGGCCGCGGCACCGACATAGTCCTCGGCGGCAACCCGGCGGCCATGGCCGCGGCCAGGGCCGGCCTCGACGACTCCACCGACGCCTACAAGGCCGCCTTCGAGGAGGCCGGGCGCCTCTGCGAAGAGGAGAAGGGCAGGGTCCTCGAGGCAGGAGGACTCCACATCATCGGCACGGAGCGGCACGAATCGAGGAGGATAGACAACCAGCTCCGGGGGCGTTCCGGCCGCCAGGGAGACCCGGGCTCGTCGCGCTTCTACCTGTCCCTCGAGGACGACCTCATGAGGATATTCGGGAGCGAGCGCATAGCCTCGATCATGGGCAGGCTCGGCATGGAGGAGGGGGTCCCCATAGAGGCGGGGCTCGTATCCAGGGCCATAGAGAACGCCCAGAAGAAGGTCGAGGCCCACAACTTCGACATCCGCAAGCACCTGCTCGAGTACGACGACGTGATGAACCAGCAGAGGGAGGTCATCTACGGCTACAGGCGCCAGATACTCTCCAGGGACGGCCTGAGGGAGCTCGTAAGGGAGTTCGCCGAGGAGGCTGCCGACACCATCGTCGAGACCCATACCGACGAGAAGTCCGACCCCGGGGACTGGGATCTCGAGTCCCTCGGCGAGGCGGTCTCAAAGCAGTTCGGGGTGGAGCTGACCGCCGAGGACCGCGACAGGGTGAAGAACCGGACGGAGCTTTCCGAAGCCATAGTCGAGAAGGGCTGGAAGGTCTACGAGGAGAAGATAGCCCTGGTGGGCGAAGAGGCCTTCGCCGACTTCGAGAAGGTCATCACGCTCCATACGCTCGACACCCTCTGGAAGGACCACCTCCTCAGCATGGACCACCTGAAGGGCGGCATAGGGCTCCGCGGCTACGGCCAGAAGAACCCTCTTCAGGAGTACAAACGCGAGGGGTATGACCTCTTCGTGGACATGATCTCCCGGCTCAAGTCCGAGGTGGCCGAGAGGCTCTTCAAGGTCCAGATACAGCTCGAGCAGGCCGCCGCACCTGAAGAGATAGTGCCGCAGAGCATACCCGAGAACGTCACCCTCGGCCGCGGCGAAGAGCCCTCGGCCATCGGAGGCGGGGGGGGCGGGGGCGAAGAGGCGGCGGCCGATCCGGCGGAGAAGGCCAGGCCGATAAAGCGGCACGGCGAGAAGGTGGGCAGAAACGACCCCTGCCCCTGCGGCAGCGGCAGGAAGTACAAGAAGTGCTGCGGGGCGGCGTAAGCGGGTGGGCGCCCCCCGGGCCGCCTCAGCCGGGGGCCCGGCCGGGTCCGGGCCTCGTCTGTTTCCCCCCGGTCGGCCGGTATTTTTACTTGACCGCGCGGGGCCCCTTCCATAAAATCGACCCACCCCCCTGTTAACGGCGGAAAGGCCGTCAGGCGATGGCAGCCACTGGAAAGAAGAAGACGGATAAGACGCGGGCCGCGGCCGAGGGCTTTACGGTCCCTGGGTTCCGGGCCGCCGGCATCTCCTGCGGCATAAAGAAGGGACGCGCCAGGGACCTCGCCCTCATAGTGAGCGACGTGCCCGCGGCGGTGGCCGGGGTCTTCACCACCAACAGGGTCCAGGCCGCCCCGGTCGTCTTCGACAGACGGAGGGTCAGGAAGGGCGCGTCCCGGGGGGTCGTCATAAACAGCGGGAACGCGAACGCCTGCACGGGCAAGGCCGGCTACCGGGCCACGGGGGCCACGGCCGCGGCCGTGGAGGCGGCCCTGGGCCTCTCCGGCGGCGATATGCTCGTCTGCTCCACCGGGGTCATAGGCGTGCCTCTGCCCGTCGAGAAGATAGAGAAGTCCGCCCCGCGCCTTGCCGCCTCGCTCTCACCCGACGGGTTTTGTCAGGCGGCGGAGGCGATGATGACCACCGACGCCTTTCCCAAGACCGCCGTTGCCAGGGCGCGCATCGGGGGCAGGACGGTGACCGTCGGGGGCGTGGCCAAGGGCGCCGGGATGATACGCCCGGACATGGCGACCATGCTCGCCTTCCTCGTAACGGACGCCACCGTGGCCGCCCCGGCCCTCGGGCGGGCCCTTGCCGGTGCCGTGGACCTCTCCTTCAACTCCATCGCCGTTGATAACGACTCCTCCACGAACGACACGGTGCTCGCCTTCGCCAACGGGGCGAGCGG
>JBHHVK010000222.1:0-3108 GCA_046754205.1 Thermodesulfobacteriota bacterium | reverse complement strand
AAAACCCCTATGCCCGTGGACTGGTTTGTTGAGAAATTCAACACATTGCTCGATGAGACCAGTGAAGACAAGTGTACTTGATAAAAATTGGACGGAGTGTGCAGTGACAGTATCCATCTGCCCTAAACGATAATCGTCCTTACTGTCATTCCACCGGCCCGCCCCCCCCCACTCATCTCCAAAAATAACCCCCCGGCCCCTCGGGCCGGGGGGTCTCTGCTGCCGGTAAACTCCGGAGGAGGAGCGTCAGCAGTCGTAGTAGAGGAAGAACTCGTAGGGCGTGGGCCTGATGTTGACCTCGTTCAGCTCGTTCTCCCTCTTGTACTCTATCCAGGTGTCGATGACGTCCTGGGTGAAGACGTCGCCCTTCAGCAGGAACTCGTGGTCCTCGGCGAGCGCCGTGAGCGCCTCGTCAAAGGACGTCGCCGTGGAGGGTATCCCCTCGAGCTCCTCGGGGGAAAGGCCGTAGATGTTCTTGTCGAGGGCCTCGCCCGGGTCTATCTTGTTCTGTATGCCGTCGAGCCCGGCCATGAGCATGGCGGCAAAGGCCATGTAGCCGTTGCAGGAGGGGTCGGGGAAGCGGACCTCGACCCTCTTGGCCTTGGGAGAGGCCGAGTACATCGGTATCCTTATCGCAGCAGACCTGTTCCTCGACGAGTAGGCGAGCCTTATGGGGGCCTCGTAGCCCGGCACCAGGCGTCTGTAGGAGTTGGTCGAGGGGTTGCAGATCGCGTTAAGCGCCTTTGCGTGCTTCAATATCCCGCCTATGTAGTGCATGCCGAGGTCGCTCATGCCGCCGTAGGAGTCGCCGGCGAAGAGCGGCTTGCCTGCCTTCCAGATGGACTGGTGGACGTGCATGCCGCTGCCGTTGTCCCCGAAGACAGGCTTGGGCATGAAGGTCACGGTCTTGCCCCACCTGCGGGCCACGTTCTTGACTATGTACTTGTACCACTTGAGCTTGTCGCCCATCTTTACAAGGCTGTCGAAGCGCATGTCTATCTCGGCCTGGCCGGCGGTGGCGACCTCGTGGTGCTGGCGCTCCACCTGTATGCCGACCTGCTCCATCACAAGGCACATCTCGGTGCGGAGGTCCTCGAAGTTGTCCGTGGGGGGCACGGGGAAGTAACCCTCCTTGTGCTTGGGCTTGTAACCGAGGTTCGGGCCCTCGTCCTTGCCGGTGTTCCAGATGCCCTCGACAGAGTCGAGGAAGTAAAAGGAGTGGTCCGGCTCGTTGGAGTAGCGGATGTCGTCGAGTATGAAGAACTCGGGCTCCGGGCCGAAGTAGGCGGTGTCCCCGATGCCGGTGGACTTCAGGTAGGCCTCGGCCTTCATGGCGATGTTGCGGGGGTCCTTGTTGTAGGTCTCCTTGGTTATCGGGTCGAATATGTTGCCTATGAGGGTCAGCGTGGGGGTCTCGAAGAAGGGGTCCATCACGGCCGTGGCCGCGTCGGGATAGACGAGCATGTCCGAGGCGTGTATGGGCTGCCAGCCCCGTATCGAGCTGCCGTCAAAGCCGAGGCCCGCCTCGAAGATCTCCTCCGAGAGCTCGGAGATCGGCACGGTGAAGTGCTGCCAGGTGCCGATGAAGTCCAGGAACTTGATGTTGACCATCCTGGCGTTCTTTTCCTTGGCTAATGCCAGTACCTCCTTTGGTGTCATCCTCGCGTCTCCTCCTTTTCGTTCGATTCCTTTATGATATTCCCTGCGGCGTCGGGGGCGTTATATGGCGTCCTCGCCCCGCTCGCCGGTCCTTATCCTTACCACCTCGTCCACCGGGGTGACGAAGACCTTGCCGTCGCCTATCTTGCCGGTCTTGGCGGTCTCCACCACCGTCTCCACCACCCTGGCCAGCATCTCCTCCTTGACCACTATCTCCATCTTTATCTTGGGGAGAAAGTCCACCACGTACTCCGTGCCCCTGTAGAGCTCGGTGTGGCCCTTCTGGCGGCCGAAGCCCTTGACCTCGGAGACCGTTATGCCCTTGATGCCCAGTTCGTTCAGGGCCTCCTTCACCTCGTCGAGCTTGAAGGGTTTAATGATAGCCTCTATCTTCTTCATCTCGCTTGCCAACCTCCCTTAACGATATCGATAAACAACCGGGGCCTGACGAAGGTCTCCTCCATCCATCTCCGATTGGTATTGCAATTCCAGGACCAACCCCTGGCAAAACGGAACCGGCCGTAATTAAAGGACTTTTTCCGCAGGGCCCTCGCGGGTGGGGGTTAAAGATTGTGCAATCGCAGCGGCCTCTGCCTCTTTTTTAACCAGCCCGCCTCCGCCTCCGTCCCCCCTGGCCACCTCCCGGGCCCCCTGGCCCCGGCGGCCGAAGCGCCCTGGCGGCCTCCTTGCCGGGCCGGGGCGTCTCTGGTATCATACTTGTATAACTTTTGGGCTGCATAATCAATAACATTGTGAGGGGGTTAAGAAAAAAATGGCCGTCCACCTCGTAATAGACGGGTATAACGTCACGATGAGGAGGCCCCCGGCGGGCGCCGGCGGGGTCACGGACATCGAAGGGGACCGTGAGCTGCTCATAAGCCAGCTCCGGACCTACAAGAGGGTGAGGAAGGTCAAGGTCACGGTGGTATTCGACGCCGCCGGGGCGCCGGGCCTGGCGCGCGGCGGCGAGAACCGGGGCGGGGTGAGCGTCGTCTACTCCGCCTCGGGCCAGGAGGCGGACGCCGTAATAAGGTCCATGGCCAGGGAGAAACGGGAAGGGGCCACCATCGTCACCTCGGACGCGGCGCTTGCCGGTTACGTGCGAAACGTGGGGGCTGTCGTGCTGTCGAGTACGGAGTTCGAGGACCTGCTGCAGATGGCGCTTTACGAGGAGATGAAGGGGGTGGACCCCTACGACGAGGAAGACGACGGCCCCGGACGCGGGGGGGGCGGGGGCAAAAAGGGCCCTGCCGAGAGGGCCCCGAAGGAGGCGAGGAAGAAGAGAAAACGGATGAAAAAGCTCTGAGCCCGCCGCTTGGCACCACAACAGCCCCAAGAGGCCGCCAAATTTGTCGTTGGGTTACGCTCCGCTAACCCAACCTACGGAACTATTCATTGAAGTTTTCGACTGTTTTATCAAGTATTTTTTTCATAGCTCTTTTGGTAGCT
>JBHHVK010000221.1:0-3111 GCA_046754205.1 Thermodesulfobacteriota bacterium | reverse complement strand
AGGCGAGCGGGGGCTGAGGGCCTTGAAAGACGGGATAATCGAAGAGCGCCCCATGGAGGCTACGAGCGCCCCGGGCGCGGCCAGGCTCACCATCTTCGTAGCCCTTGGGATAGCCGTGGTGCTGGCCGCCTATTACTCCCCCTGGTTCAGCGACCCTCAGGGTGCGCTCTCCGGGAGGTTCGCCCTGTCCACCGGGGCGGCCGCAGGGCTCGTCGTGGCCGGCTGCGCGGCGTGGCGCGGGTTACGGCAGACCGCCTTCTGGACGCTCCTGGCCTTCGCCGGTCAGGCCTCCGCCCTCCAGCTCATAGAGGCGGGCCACCAGGTCAGGTACCAGCACTACATCTCCCCGGCGGGACTGGTGAGCGAGGCCCACCCGGTGGTCATCGTTATACTTGTTTTTCAGATAGCGGCGGTGGGCTACGCCGCGGCGAGAGGGTTTCCGGGCTTCCGCGCCTGGGCCTCCACCAGGCTCAAGACATGGCAGTTCGTCGCCGCAGCGCTTGTAACCGTTGCAACTAGCGCGGTCTTTTCAAGAGACAAAGGTTTTTATATTCAAGAAGTTATCATCGCATCCTTCATACAATTCATGAACCTGGCCAACGTCATCCTCATAGCCGGCTCGATACCGGACGCCGCCGCCGGAAGGCTCAGGACGCGGCTGGGGGAGATATTTTCAGACGCGCCGCAGGACGCCCCGGGGGGCGGTCAGCGCATCGACGCCTTTGTCATCGCCGCGGCGCTCTGGGTCGTGGCCGCCTCGGTCCTCCTCACCTACGTCGCATATGATCTTCACCCCCATGTCTCCGACGAGGTCGCCTACCTGTACCTTGCCAGGAACTTCGCAGAGGGGCGGATAACCATGGGCCTGCCCCCGGTGCCCGAGGCCTTCGACCTCGACCTCATGTTCTACGACAGCTCGCGGTGGTTCTCCCCCGTGCCCCCGGGTTGGCCTGCGGCGCTCGCCGTGGGCGTACGCCTCGGCGTGCCCTGGCTCGTAAACCCCGTGCTCGGGGGCGCGTCGGTCGTGCTGGCATATCTGCTCGTAAAGGGCCTCTACGGACGGAGGACGGCGCGCCTTTCCATAGCGCTCCTGAGCCTTTCACCCTGGTTCCTCTTCATGTCCATGAACTTCATGACCCACACCTTCACGCTCGCCGCCGCCCTGGCGGCCGCCGTCTGCGTCATGTACTCCAGGAAGAACGGTCTTTGGGCCTGGGCCCTTGCCGGGGGCGCCGCCGCGGCTTTCGTTGCGCTCTCAAGGCCGCTTGAAGGGATGGCCGTGGGCGGGATGCTCGGCCTCTGGGCCCTGACGGCCGAGGGCAAAGGCATAAGGGTCGCCCCGGCCGCGGCCTTTGCCGTGGGTTTGCTGGCCCTTACGGCCCTCGTGCTCCCCTACAACGAGCACCTTACGGGCTCGGCCGCCAGGTTCCCCCTCATGGCATATACCGACAAGTACCTCGGCCCGGGGGTCAACGCCCTCGGCTTCGGCCCGGACCGCGGCCCGGGCTGGGCCCTCGACCCCTTTCCCGGCCACGGGCTCAGAGACGTCGTCGTCAACGCCGGCCTCAACATGACGGCCATCAACACGGAGCTCTTCGGCTGGGCCACGGGGTCGGTGCTCTTCATCGCCCTCCTCCTCTTCTCCGGGGCCATGCGAAGGGCGGATTACCTCATGTGGGCCTTCATCGCAGCCGTGGCGGGGATACACAGCTTCTACTGGTACGCCGGGGGACCCGACTTCGGGGCGCGTTACTGGTATCCCGTGATAATACCGTCCGTGGTGCTCACGGCCCGGGGTGTCCTGACGCTGGCCGATGGTGCCCGCCCCGGCGAAAGAGCCGGCGGAGAAAGTGGCGGCTGGCGGGTGGTCGCGGCGGTGCTCCTGCTCTCTGTTATGGCCACCGGCGCCTTTGTCCCATGGAGGGCAGCCGACAAGTACAAGAATTACCTCGCCATGAGGCCGGACATAAGGACAATCGCAAAAGAGCGCTCCTTCGGGCGAAGCCTCGTCCTAATACGGGGAGAGAGGTTTCCCGACTACGCCTCCGCGGCGGTCTACAACCCCCTTGACCTGAACACCGATACCGATGCCACCATCTACGCCTGGGCCAGGGACCCGGGGGTCGCCGAGAGGGCGGCCCGGGCGTACCCCGGCCGTCCGGTGTGGCTCGTCGACGGCCCCACGGTTACGGGGGCCGGCTTCAGGGTAGCGGCCGGCCCCGTCACCACAGGCGAGCTAACGGCGCTCCTCTCGGCAGGAAGCCGGAAGGCCGGGGACTGACCCATGGACGGCTACGCCTCCACCAGGGCGCTTGTCTTCGGGGCTTCGGGGTTCATAGGCAGATGGGTGGCGAGAAGGCTCGCCGCCGATGGGGCCGAGCTCTACCTCGTCGTCCGCCCGGGGTCGGGTTGTGAAAAGGTCTTTGAGGAGTATTCGATTCGTGGCAGAATTATACCCGCCGACCTGGGCGAACGGGGGGCGGCGGCCGGCGTTATATACGAAGTCCGTCCGGACGTGACATTCAACCTCGCGGGCTACGGGGTGGACCGAGCAGAGACCGGAGAGGCCGCCGCGCGGAGGATAAACACCGAGCTCGTAGAAGAGATCGCCCTCGCCTCGGCGGACCTCGATGCCGGCGGGCGGCAGGGCCCGGCAGTGGTCCACGCCGGGAGCGCCCTCGAGTACGGGACCATCGGAGGCGACCTCTCCGAAGACTCTCCTCCGAACCCCACGACCCTCTACGGGGCGACCAAGCTCGAAGGGACCCGCGCACTCGCCCGCGTATGCTCGGAGACCGGCCTCAAGGGCGTTACGGCGCGGCTCTTTACCGTCTACGGACCCGGCGAGCACGCCGGAAGGCTGCTGCCTTCTCTCATCGAGGCCGCGGCGGCGAAGAGGCCGGTAGAGCTTACCGCGGGGCTTCAGAAGAGGGACTTTACCTACGTCGAGGACGTTGCCGACGGCCTTGCCAGGCTCGCACTCTCCGGGGCGGCCCCGGGCCAGGTCGTCAACCTCGCCACCGGCATGCTCACCACGGTGAGGGATTTTACCGAGCGCGCCGCCGCCGTCCTGGGCATACCGCGCGTGGACCTCCTCTTCGGCGCCGTTCC
>JBHHVK010000220.1:0-3149 GCA_046754205.1 Thermodesulfobacteriota bacterium | reverse complement strand
GCCTCGTCGGCACCAGCCTCGCCGGCACCAGCCTCGCCGGCAGCAGCCCCCTCGACACCCTCTTTTCCGGGGTCCTCCACGGCGGCGGGACTTTTTACGCCAGGGTCGTTGTGCTTACCATACTCGGGGCCGTCGTCTTTTTTCCGGTAACGCCCCTTCTGCTCTACCTGTCGAGGAGGCAGGAGCGTGAGGCCGACGCCGCAGCGGTCCGTCTTACCGGCCGGTCCGGCCCCATGATAAGGTCCATCGCGAAGCTTGCGAGGGACAACCTCTCGGGCCTCCACCCCCACCCCCTCTACGTGGCCTTCCGCTTCACCCACCCCCCGGCGCTCGAGAGGGTAAGGGCGCTCGAGGAGGAGCCGGGGTCCGGTTGATAACTCCCGGGAAGGTGCTATTCTTACACAGGGGGAGAGATAACCTTGCAGCGTATTCGAAGGGAAGGGAGGGACTATGGAACCATTCGGAGGGCCGGGTCTGCCTCCAAACTGGACGACGGCGCGGAAGAACGGCGTCGGCACGTCGGCCACGAGAGAGTCGAAGGTCTGGTTCACGCTCGCCGACGGGGTAATAACCGAGGTCTACTACCCCACCGTAGATGTGGCCAACGTGAGGGACCTCCAGTTCCTCGTTACCGACGGGAAGGGGTTTTTCGACTCCGAAAGGGCGGATACCGACCACGTCCTTGAGTACACGGACCCGAAGGCTATCGCCTACACCATGACGAACACCGCGCGGAGCGGGAGGTACAGGTTCACGAAGAGGGTGGCGACCGACCCGGAACGCAACGCGCTGGTGATGCGGGTAGCCTTCGAGGCCCTCGAGGGTGAGGTTTCGGACTATCGCGTCTACCTGCTCTTCGCACCCCACATAAAGAACAGGGGCTACGGCAACTCGGGCCGCGTGGCGGCCCACCTCGGCCGCGGGTACCTCACCGCCTGGAGAGAAGACGCCGCGGCGGCCCTCACCGCCGATGCGCCGATGAGAAAGTGTTCCGTGGGCTACGCGGGCTCGAGCGACGGCTGGCAGGACCTGAAGGAAGACCTCCGCATGGACTGGTCCTTCGATGGGGCCGAAAAGGGCAACATAGCCCTGATGGCAGAGCTCGACCTCTCCGGGCGGGCCGGGGGAGGCGGGGGGGGCGAGGGGGCCGAGTTCACCCTGTGCCTCTCCTTCGGCTCGAGCGTGACGGACGCCATGATGGAGGCGGCGGCCACCATGGGCCGGGGGTACGCGGCGATAGAGAAGGACTACATAAGTGGCTGGAGGAAGTTCCACTCCGGGCTTGTGGACCTCTCCGGGGCCTCCGGGGACGGCGGCAGGCTCTTTAGGATTAGCGCCATGGTCCTGAAGGCCCACGAGGACAAGACCTTTGACGGGGTGATAGCGTCGCTCTCCATACCCTGGGGCCAGGCCAAGGGGGATAAGGACGTCGGCGGGTACCATCTGGTCTGGCCCCGCGACCTCGCCAACGCGGCCTTCGCCTTCATGGCCATGGGGGAGCTGGACTGCCCCGTGAGGATATTGAAGTTCCTGGCCAGGACCCAGAAGCCCGACGGCTCATGGCCCCAGAATATGTGGCTCGACGGCAGGCCTTACTGGCCGGGCATCCAGCTCGACGAGGTGGCTTTCCCGGTGCTGCTGGCCTGGAGGCTCAAGAAGGAGGGGGTCCTCGGCGAAGACTACTACCTTATGGTCAAAGCCGCCGCCGGTTTTCTGGTGCGCAACGGCCCGGTTACCGAGCAGGAGAGGTGGGAGGAGAACGGCGGCTTTTCCCCCTCCACCCTCGCCGCCGAGATTTCGGCCCTGGTCACGGCTGCCCTCTGGGCCCGTGAGAAGGGGGAGGCCAGGGAGGCGGAGTACCTCCTTGAGATAGCCGACTACTGGAGCTCCCGCGTCGAGGAGTGGACCTTTTCCGAGTGCGAGTGCCTCGGGGATGCGAACCCCGGGCATTTCCTGAGGATAGTGACAGAACCTGCCGAGGCGCTGGCGGACGGTGAAGAGGTCTGTCACGTCGATGTCTTCATAAAGAACCTGCCGGCGGACGCGGCGCACCATCAGGGGGAGATAGTGGACGCGGGTTTCCTGGAGCTTGTCAGGTACGGGGTGAGACTCCCTGAGGATGACCACATAACGAGGTCGTTGAGCATCGTGGACAGGACGCTCAGAAAGGAGATGGACTACGGACCTCTGTTCTACCGCTACAACGGGGACGGCTACGGAGAAAAACCCGACGGCGGCCCATTTGACGGCTCGGGCGTGGGCAGGCCCTGGCCGTTGCTTTCGGGCGAGAGGGGGATGTACGAGGTCATGGCCGGCAGGAGCGCCGAGGAGTATGTAAGGGCCATGGAGGGCGCGGCCAACGAGGGAGGGATGATACCGGAGCAGGTCTGGGACATGGGGGACCTGCGCGACCATGGTCTCCTGTACGGCAGGGGCACGGGGGCGGCCACGCCTCTTATGTGGGCGCACGCAGAGTACATAAAGCTCCTGCGCTCGCGGGCCGATGGCGCGGGTTGCGACGTCATAGCCGAGGTCAGGGACAGGTATTCGGTTAAAAAGACCTTCCATGCGGAGATGTCCGCATGGAAGGTCAACAAACCCATAAAGTGGACCCGCTCCACCCATGCCCTGAAGATAGTCAGCCACAGGCCCGGCACGGTCGTCTGGACTACGGACGGGTGGTCATCGAGTTCCGAGGCGCAGCTGCGGGAAACCGGCCTCGGCGTCTGGCACGTGGACTTCGGGCCGGGGACCTTCGAGCCGAAGGACAGGCTGGTCTTCACGTTCCGCTACGGGGAGAAGGACTGGGAGGGGGTCGACTACGGGATCAACATAGTCTGAACGCCGCCGTGGTCAGGGGGGGCAGAGGCAGGGGTAAAAAAATACCCCGGACCATTGAGGTCCGGGGTATTCGCCTCCGATGCGGATGGTCTTATTCGGGCTCTGAGTAGCCGAAGACGGTGTCGTTGACCGGGGCCGCCGTGGCGAGAAAGTCCTTGTAGGTCTGCTCGGACTCGAAGTAGAAGACCCTGCCCGATGCGTCGGCGAAGATGACGGAATGGGCCTTGTCGACCTTCCTGTTCGTAAGCGGGTCGATGGAGTACCTGAGGCTCTGGTTCTGCTTGAGGGTCCAGGCGTAGGACTCGCCG
>JBHHVK010000219.1:0-3155 GCA_046754205.1 Thermodesulfobacteriota bacterium | reverse complement strand
ATCGGGGCCCCGGACCGCCCGGGCATAGTCCACCGCCTCGACAAGGACACCACCGGCTCTCTCGTGGTCGCAAAGAACGACGACGCCCACAGGGACCTCGCCCGCCAGTTCAAGGCCCACTCCACCCGCCGCAGGTACATCGCCCTGGTGTGGGGGGCCCCCTCCGGCGACGAGGGGACGATAGACCTCGCCATAGGCAGGGACCCGTCGGACAGGAAGAAGATATCGACCCGGGCCAGGAGGAAGAGAAGGGCCGTGACCCGCTTCCGCGTGCTCAGGAGATATCCGCACCTCACCCTCGTGGAGCTCCGCCCCGAGACCGGAAGGACCCACCAGTTGAGGGTCCACCTCGCCAGCACGGGCCACCCCGTGGCCTGCGACCCGGTCTACTGCAAACGCAGGATACCCCCGGCCATGGACAAGTCCGTGGCCGATATGCTAAAGAGTATAAAGCACCAGCTCCTGCATGCGGCAGTCCTCGGCTTCACCCACCCGGCAACGGGCGAGCCCGTGGAGTTCACCGCCGGGACACCGCCCGACATGCAGCGGCTCATCGACCTTCTGGAGGAGAGATGCTCGAGCAACGAGAGGGGATAAAGTTCTTCACGTCCGGCCTGCTCGCCGAAGGCCGGGGCGTAACGCACGCCTTCCTCACAAGGGCGGGCGGCTCCAGCCCCGCCCCCTTCGACACCATGAACCTCGGCGCCGACTGCGGGGACGACCCCGTCAACGTCGCCGCCAACGCAAAGAGGCTCTCGGAGGTCTTCGGCTTCCGCCCCGAGAGGCTCACCACGGCGAAACAGGTCCACGGCTTCATGATGGTCACCGTAAGGGACAGGGGCGGGGCCGTCTACAGCGGCATCGAGAGCGACGCCCTGGCGACCCCCACGCCCGGGGTGCCGGTGGGCGTGCTCACGGCGGACTGCGTGCCCCTGCTCATCCACGCCCCCGCCGCCGGGGCCGTGGCCGCGGTGCACGCCGGGTGGAAGGGCGCGGCCGCGGGGATAGCCCGTAGGTCGGTAAACGTCATGGCCGGAAAGTTCTCCACGAGCCCCGGGGAGATGGTGGCCGCCATAGGACCCCGCATCGGCCCCTGCTGCTACACCGTGGGCGCGGAGGTGCCCGACGCCTTCAGGGAAGACTTCGGGGAGGGGCTGGAGTACTTCTCGGAAAAGGACGACGGCACGTTCACCCTCGACCTCGGGGAGGCGACGAGGGCCCAGCTCATCGAGGCCGGCATGACCGAGGCCAACATAGAGGTCATCGACGCCTGCACGGCCTGCGACCCGGACCTCTTCTTCTCCTACAGGAGGGACGGGGAGAGGACGGGCCGCCAGTTGAGCTTCATAATGGTGGAGGGATAAGCCCATGCTCGTCGGACTCACCGGAGGGGTAGCCTCGGGAAAGAGCCTCGTCACCGAGGAGTTCAAAAGGCTCGGGGCGCACGTGATAGACGCCGACCTCATAGCCCGCGAGGTCGTCGAGCCCGGCTCGCCCGCCTTCAGGCGGATCACCGAGGCCTTCGGCCCGGAGGTCATAGCCCCCGACGGGACGCTACGCAGAAGGCACCTCGCCTCGCTGGTCTTCGGCGACCCGGAAAGGCTCAAAAGGCTCAATGAAATCACACACCCGCCGATAAGAAGAAGGATCGAGGAAGAGGTCGCCCGCACCGCGGCCCTCCACCCAGGGGAGGTCGTCGTCATCGACGCGGCGCTGCTCATTGAAAACGGCCTCCACAAGAGGGTCTCCCGCGTGGTCGTCGTCTTTGCCCCGGAGGCCGAGCAGGTGAAAAGGCTCATAACCAGGGACGGGCTCACCGAAGAGGAGGCCCGCGGCAGGCTCGCCTCCCAGATGCCGCTCTCCGAAAAGTCCTCCCTCGCCGACTTCGTCATCGACAACTCCGGCGACCCGGACCGGACGCGCGCCAGGGCCCGGGCCGTATTCAAAGAACTCAAAAAAGAGTGCGAAGACAAAAGGGCTTGACAGCCCCGGACAACCGTGCTAAGTTTTGATTACCTTTCAACCCCATTTATCCCTTAATCCAATTCGCCATAATAATTTCGCCATATAAATCAGTCCGTCCATTTCTAACCCTTTGCTCATATAGAGAACCCATACCCCATAGCCCGATTCGCCATATAAATCAGAGTAAAAGCCGGGAACACCCCCCGCTTTACGCCGTCTCGCGTTTTTTGTCTGCTATAAAACCGTGGTGAACCGGCGGCCCTCGGCCGCCGGCCCCATCCTTACGCCCGAAAACCAAACAAGAAGGAGACCAGGAGTCTTTGTTATGAACCTTAAGGAACTCAAGGAGAAGAAGATAAGCGACCTCACCCAGCTCGCGAAGAAGTACAACATAGAGGCCGCACCGGGGATGCGCAAGCAGGACCTCATCTTCGCGCTCCTCCAGTCGCAGAGCGAGCAGAACGGGATGATATACGGCGAGGGGGTGCTCGAAACGCTCCCCGACGGCTTCGGTTTTCTCCGGGCCCCCGACTACAACTACCTTCCGGGGCCGGACGACATATACGTCTCGCCATCGCAGATAAGAAGGTTCAACCTCCGGACGGGTGACATCGTCTCGGGACAGATCAGGCCCCCAAAGGAGGGGGAGAGATACTTCGCCCTCCTCAAGGTCGAGAACGTAAACTACGAAGACCCGGAAGTGGCCCGCGAAAAGATCCTCTTCGACAACCTCACACCCCTGTACCCCAACGAAAAGCTGCACCTCGAAATACCCCCGAAGAGCGACCTCTCCATGAGGGTCATGGACTTCTTCACGCCCATCGGAAAGGGACAGAGGGGCCTGGTGGTCTCCCCCCCGAGGGCGGGCAAGACCATGCTCCTGCAGAAGATCGCCAACTCCATAACGACCAACCACCCGGACGTCGTACTCATCGTGCTCCTCATAGACGAGAGGCCCGAAGAGGTCACCGACATGCAGCGCTCCGTCAACGGAGAGGTCATCAGCTCCACCTTCGACGAGCCGGCGCAGCGCCATGTCCAGGTCGCCGAGATGGTCATCGAGAAGGCCAAGCGCCTCGTCGAGCACCAGAAGGACGTGGTGATACTCCTCGACTCCATCACCAGGCTCGCGCGCGCCTACAACACCGTGGTGCCCCCGAGCGGCAAGGTCCTCTCCGGCGGCGTGGACT
>JBHHVK010000218.1:0-3181 GCA_046754205.1 Thermodesulfobacteriota bacterium | reverse complement strand
TTTATCTCCACGATGCCCTCGTATATCTCGGGCACCTCCATCTGGAAGAGCTTTACGAGGAAGCTCGGATGGACCCTGGAGATGACCACCTGCGGGCCCTTAGCCTCGTTGGAGACGTCTATCACCACGCCCCTTATCCTGTCGCCCTGGCGGTATCCCTCGCGCCGTACCTGCTCCCTCTTCGGGAGGATCGCCTCGGTCCTGCCGAGGTCCACGATGATATCGCCCTTGTCGAAGCGGTGGACTATGCCGGTTATTATCTCTCCGAGCTTGTCCTTGTACTCCTCGTAGACGATGTTGCGCTCGGCGTCCCTCACCTTCTGGATGATTATCTGCTTGGCGGTCTGGGCGTCGATGCGGCCGAACTCGGCGGAGTCGAGCTTCACTCCGAGGCTGTCACCCAGCACCGCGTCGGGGTCGAGCTCCTTGGCGTCTTCGACGCTTATCTCGAGGTCCGGGTCTTCGACCTCTTCGACGACCGTCTTGAAGACGAAGAGCTCTATCTCCTCGTACTCCTCGTTGAAGTGTGCCTCAATGTCCTTGGTGGGGCCGAAGCGCTTCTCCGCCGCCTTGAGCATGGCCGACTCGAGGGCGTCTATGAGTATCTCCTTGGAGATGCCCTTGTCCCTGCCGACCTGCTCTATGATCTGACTCAGATTGAGCGCCATCCTCTCTAAACCTCCGCTTATACCATCTTATATCATATTTGAAGTCGCCGCAATACGACCTATACTTCCGCGACAAGCCTGGCCCGTTCTATGAAGCTCAGGGGGATCCTCAACCGCCGGCCTTCCGAATCGGTTGCCACCACCACGCCCTCCTCGACGCCGTCGATGGTCACCTTGAAGTTCCTCCTCCCCCCGAGCGGCTCCCTGGTCCTTATCCCGGCCTTCCTGCCGGTGAACCTCGCAAAGTCGCCCTCCCTTACGAGGGGGCGGTCAAGCCCGGGGCTCGATACCTCGAGCGAATAGCTCTCCGGTATGGGGTCTTCCACGTCGAGGATGGTGGATAGCTCGCGGCTCATGAGGGAACAGTCGTCTATGGTGACCCCGCCGGGCTTGTCGATGTAGACGCGCAGGATGCGCGCGCCGTGCTCTACGGCCCACTCCACGTGCACTATTTCAAGGCCGAGCCCCTCGGCCACCGGTTCGGCGAGGGAGCGGACCCTCTCTGTAAGGCCTTCGATTTTCAAAAGGGCCTCCCATCTCAAAGGGCCCCCGGCAGGAATACCGCCCGGGCCCCGGGACAGGACCTACAGGTACCGCCCCATTACGCCTTTTGCCGCCATGCCAGCCGCCCCCCGGCCGACCTGCCCGACATACCCCCGGCCGACCTGCGGCGGAGGCCATAGTAAAAAAGTGGGCTCGAGCCCACTTCAAAAAAAGTCGCGATGACTTTAACTTAATTAAAATATCATACAAGAATGGGCAATGCAAGGGGTAAATGCGCCGGGGGAAAATGCCGCTCACCGGCGGCCGTGCGGCTCAGGCGGGTTGTCTAACGGCTCAGGCTCTGGTATCATAGTGCGACCATAATTCGAGGAGGAGGAATGTTCGGATATGACGGACGCGAATAAGGGCAAAGGCGCCGAGGGGGCCGACCCGGTAAAGACCCTGAAGGCGGCGCTGACCGAAAGGCTCCACATAGACCACGCGACAAACCCCATAACCTGCGCCGTTGAAGACGGTGCCATGGTGATAGAGGGGCTCGTGGACGACATAGCGCAGAAGAAGAGGGCCCTGCTCATAGCGATGGGCCTCGAGGGGATTTCGGGCGTTGTGGACCGCCTGAAGGTGAGGCCCGCGAGGGAGATGACCGACGAGGAGATACACCAGCACGTCACCGACGCGATAAGCTGGGAGAACACGCTCGCCGCCACGGGCATAAGCGTCGAGGTCAACGACGGGGTGGTGGACCTTGAAGGCACGGTGGGCTCGCTGACCCACAAGAGGCTCGCCGGGGTGTTCGCCTGGTGGGTCCCCGGCGTAATGGACGTCATAAACAGCCTGGAGGTCGCCCCCCCCGAGGAGGACTCGGACGACGAGGTCACGGACGCGGTAAGGACCATCCTTGAAAAAGACCGCATCGTGGACGCCGGCAATATTTCCGTAAGCACGAGGGACTGGGTGGTGACGCTCTCGGGTGCGGCCGGCAGCGAGGAGGCGAGGGGCGCCGCCGGGGCGGACGCATGGTACGTCTGGGGCGTCAACGAGGTGGTAAACGACATAATCGTCTGACGGGGGCTTTCGGGCGGGGTCAGGAACGTGAAAGGGCCGCGGCATCTTGCCGCGGCCCTTTGTCTTTGCGTCCGTCGGGGATTACTTGCCCGGCTCGACAATCCTTATCTTCATCTCCACCCTCTCATCGGGCAGGTCGCTCCTGTTCCTCGGGAGGTTCACTATCTTGTCGGCCGTCTCCATGCCGCTCGTCACCTCTCCGAAGACCGTGTACTGGCCGTCGAGGAAGGGCGAGTCCTTGACGACTATGAAGAACTGGGAGCCCGCGCTGTCCGGGTGCTGACTCCGGGCCATGGAGAGTACGCCCCGTTTGTGGGGTATGTCGTTGAACTCGGCCTTCATGGTCCACCCTGGCCCACCCATCCCGTAGGTGCTCGTGTCAGGGCCCTTGGTGTTGGGGTCCCCGCCCTGGATCATGAAGCCCGGTATGACCCTGTGGAATATGGTCCCGTCGTAAAAACCCTCGCGGGCGAGTTTTATGAAGTTCTCCACGTGTCCCGGCGCGGCCTCGGGGAAGAATTTGATCTCGATATCTCCGAAGTTAGTCTCTATGACAGCCCTCATCTTCTTTAGCTCCTCCACTCTGGTGTCTGACGCCTCAGCCGCCGGCACATGGGCCAGGACCGCTGAGATGGTCACGACCAGGACGACGATGGCTCCGAGTATCTTACGCATGGCGGGTCTTCCTTTCGAAAGGCACATGGTCTGGACTTTTTAATCACAGGACCCGGGAAAAGTCAATCCAAAACTTTTCCATGGCCTGCTGGCCTCCCGCCGGAGAGCCACCCCCTTATATGCTCTATGGCGTCCTTCTTTCCCTTTACGAGGCCCGCCTCCACGGCGCTCGATATCTCGTCGAGTATCTCTCCCCACACCCAACCCACCAACACCCCCAAGGCCAACAAGACCACGGCGCCCGTAAATAAGGGCCCCGGTTTTTTTTA
>JBHHVK010000217.1:0-3201 GCA_046754205.1 Thermodesulfobacteriota bacterium | reverse complement strand
GGAGGACGAAAAAGCGGGGTCCCCGCCCGGGAGGCCCGACGGCAAGGACGTGGAACGGAAGATAGAGTACCTCATGCGCGAGGCGCTGCCGGAGGTAAGGAAAAAGGGCAAGGGTTGAGCGCCGGGGCTATCGGCGGTCCGTCGGCCCCCCCGTTCATGGCAGGTTCACCGAAGGACGAGAGGAAAGCATGGTAATCGGCATACCGAAGGAGATAAAGGCGGACGAGTTCAGGGTGGCCATCGTCCCCTCGGGCGTAAGGGCGCTCGTTGAAAAGGGCCACCGCGTGCTCGTTGAAAACTCAGCGGGCCTCGGGTGCTCCATCCCCGACGCCGACTACGCCGCGGCCGGGGCCGAGATCAAGGATACCGCCGAAGAGGTCTGGACCGCGGCCGACCTCGTCGTGAAGGTCAAGGAGCCCCTGGCCTCGGAGTACGGGTACTTCCGCGGCGGCCTCGTGGTCTTCACCTTCTTCCACCTCGCCGCGGCCCCGGCCCTCGCCGACGCCCTTATCGACAGGAAGGTCACGGCCGTGGCATACGAGACGACGGAGCTCGAAGGCGGCCGCCTCCCCATACTCGCCCCCATGAGCGAGGTCGCCGGAAAGCTCTCGGTGCTGGCAGGCGCGGACGCGCTCATGAAGACCCGCGGCGGCAGGGGCGTGCTCCTCGGCGGGGTGCCGGGGGTAGAAAGGGGGGAAGTGGCCGTCATCGGCGCCGGCATCGTGGGGACGAACGCCGTGAAGGTCGCCCTCGGCCTCGGCACGGATGTCACGGTGCTCAACAGGGACATCGAAAAACTGCGCCGCCTCGACGACCTCTTCCCGGGCCGCCTCCTTACCCTCGCATCGAGCACCTACAACATAGAAAAGACCATCGCCGGGTGTGACCTCCTCGTGGGCGCGGTCCACGTCCCCGGGGCCAGGACCCCGACCCTGGTGACCAGGGAGATGCTCGGGCTCATGAAAAAGGGCGCGGTCATCGTGGACGTCTCCGTGGACCAGGGCGGCTGCGTGGAAACCATAAGGCCCACCACCCACACCGACCCGACCTATGAGGTGGACGGCATAATACACTACGGGGTGGCCAACATGCCCGGGGCCGTGCCGAGGACGTCCACCTTCGCGCTCACGGGCGCAACCCTCCCCTACGTCACAAGGCTCGCCGACCTCGGGGTCGAGCGGGCCGCCTCGGCCGACCCGGCACTTGAAAGGGGGATAAATATCCACAGGGGGATGGTCACCCACCCCTCGGTCGCCGCCTCGCTCGCAAAGCCCCTCACGCCCTTCGCCCGCGCCCGCGAGGGGTAGGGCGGCCGCCCGGTCCAGCCCCCCCCTTTTGCGCCCTTTCCATCCCCTCCGCCGAGCCCTCCCGGAGGGTCCGCCGCGGCCAAAAACCCCCCGTAAATCCACGCAATTCCCTTGACTATCGGGGACAAATAGGATAATTTTAGCCCTTGTCTCCGGCCCCGGGGCCGGGGGATACAAAGACCGTTTAAGGGGGGATGTCGTGGAGGAGAGAAGCCAGGAATTCAAGGACAGGCTCGCCAAGGCGGAGGAGCTTCGCGGGCTCGGGGTCGACCCCTATCCCAATGACTTCAAGCCCACCGCCACCTGTGACGCCGTCATAAAGGAGTACGCGGGCCTCGCCAAGGAAGAGCTTGAGGCCGCGAAGAACACCGTCTCCCTGGCCGGTCGCATCATGGCCAAGAGGGACTTCGGCAAGGCCTCTTTCGTCCAGCTCCAGGACAGGTCGGGCAAGCTCCAGGCATACATGCGCAGCGACGTCCTCGGTGACGAACTTTTCGCCATATTCAAGAAGTGCGACGTGGGGGACATCATAGGCGTGGAAGGCACCCTCTTCAGGACCAAGACCGACGAGCTGACGGTGGAGGCCTCGAAGATGAAACTGCTGGCCAAGGGCCTCAGCCCGCTGCCGGAGAAGTGGCACGGCCTGAAGGACGTGGAGTCCCGCTACAGGCAGAGATACCTCGACCTCATCGTGAACCCCCGCGTCAAGGACGTATTCCTCAAGAGGAGCCGCATAATACGCTTCATAAGGAACTTCCTCGTAGGCAAGGACTTCGTGGAGGTGGAAACCCCCATGCTCCAGCCCATGCCGGGAGGGGCAGCGGCAAGGCCCTTTGCCACCCACCACAACACCCTGGACATGGAGCTTTACCTCCGTATAGCCCCCGAGCTGTACTTGAAGCGCCTGCTGGTGGCCGGCATGGAGCGCGTCTTCGAGATAAACCGCAACTTCAGGAACGAGGGCATCTCCACGCGCCACAACCCGGAGTTCACGATGCTCGAGTTCTACCAGGGCTACGCCACCTACGAAGACCTGATGACGCTCACCGAGGAGATGCTCGGTAAGCTCGTGGCCGACATCCACGGCTCCATGTCCATCGAGTACCAGGGCATGGTCCTGGACTTCACCCCCCCCTGGGAGAGGGTATCCGTCCGTGACGCCATAATCCGGTACTCCGACGCCAGGCCGGATATATTCACGGAAAAGGAAAAGGCCCTCGCCCTCGCCTCCAGGCTCGGCCTCGACATCCCGCCGGCCTTCAGCCACGGCAAGGTGCTCATAGAGATATTCGAGAAGGTCGCCGAGCCGGAGATGGTCCAGCCCACCTTCGTCACCCACTACCCCCTCGATGTCTCGCCCCTTGCGCGCAGGAACGCCGAGGACCCGAGCGTCGTCGACAGGTTCGAGCTCCTCGTCATGGGCAACGAAATCGCCAACGCCTTCAGCGAGCTGAACGACCCGGTGGACCAGCGCGAGAGGTTCCTCTCCCAGATCAAGGAGCGCGAGGCCGGGGACACGGAGGCGCACCTCATGGACGAGGACTTCCTCAAGGCGCTCGAGTACGGTATGCCGCCGGCCGCCGGGGAGGGCATAGGCATAGACCGGCTCGTAATGATCCTCACCGACTCCCCATCGATAAGAGACGTTATCCTTTTCCCGCAGCTCAGGAAATGACCCGCCCCAGGCCCCGGGGCGCCCCTTAAAGAACTTTTTAATCTTTAAAGAAACTTCTTTTAACGCTTTTTTGTTATTTTTCCCGGGGTCGCCCGGGCAGGGGCCCCAATGGGGGCAAGGGGGCAAAGGGTCGGCGGGGGCGGGGGGCTGAGAAGGTAGAGGTGTAGAAATGTTGTCCAAATATAAATGATAACTGCTTTTGTTTTGCGTCCCATGACT
>JBHHVK010000216.1:0-3238 GCA_046754205.1 Thermodesulfobacteriota bacterium | reverse complement strand
TCGAATACTTGAGTATCTGTGGCACTGAGAGCCAGCCGTGCTTTTTCGTGTCGTGCAGGACCCTGTCGGCGACCCTGTACCTGCCGAGCTCGCACCAGATTATCTCGCCGGGCTTCACGACCTCTTCCTCGAGGGCGGCCGAGAGCACGAAGGGCTTGAATATGGACCCCGGCTCGTATACGTCCGTTACGGCCCTGTTCCTCCTTTGCCCGGGGTTCGAGCCCCTGAAGTCGTTCGGGTCAAAGGCGGGCAGCACCGCCATGGCGAGGACCTCTCCGGTGGCGGGGTCCATGACTATGGCCGTCCCGCCCTTCGCCCTGCTCGTCTCCATCCCCCTCTTGAGCGCCTTCTCGGCTATGTACTGGATGGTGCGATCTATGGTGAGCCTGACCATCATCCCCTCGAGGGGGACGCGCCCCCCCACGTCCTCGAAGAGCAGGGTCCTGCCCCTGGCGTCCCTCTGGCCGGCGACCTTGATGGTGGCGCCCTTCAGGACGTTGTCGTAGTAGAGTTCGAGCCCCTCGAGGCCCTTCGAGTCCACGCCCGTAAAGCCCAGGAGGTGGCCGGCGAGCTCGCCGTTGGGGTAGTAGCGCCTCGACTCCTTTATGATGCCCACCCCATCAAGCGAGGCTATCACCTCCCTTGCCTCATCCTTGAGGTCCACCTGCCTCTTTATCCATACAAAGCCCCTCGGGTCCCTGAGCCTGCCGGCCACATCGGCCGCCCTCATCCCCACCAGAGGCGCGAGCCTTCTCGCCGTCTCCGCCGGCGAGGTGACCCCGGCGGGCTGGACGTAGACGGAGTCGACCTCTATGGAGACGGCGAGCTCGGCCATGTTGCGGTCGTAGATGTCCCCCCTCTTCGAGTGGACGGTGAGCGTCCTGGTGTGCTGGGAGGCCGCCATCTTCTTGAGCTCGGCCCCGTCGAGGATCTGGAGCTGGAAGACCCTGAAGAGTATGAGGAGGAAGAAGACGAGAAAGCCCGCCGTCACCAGGAAGACGCGGAACCCGAGATATGACCGCTGTGCTTTGGCCTTCATCTCACCTGACCTCTATTATCTGGGAGCCCGACGGGTATACGAGCCCGAGCCTGCCGGCGGCTATCCGCTCTATCCTCTCCGGGGACTTCAAGGCCATGAGCTCCAGGGTAAGGCGCTTGTTCTTCTCTATGAGCCTGCCTCTCTCGGCGTTGGTCCGCGAGATGTCATAGCCGATGTTCACCACCATGAGCCTCGTCCAGAGTATGACGGAGATCAGGACGAAGAGGGCGGAAAAGGAGATGACGGCGGTGTAAAAGAAACCCATGTCCCGGAGGTTCCGCCTGGACTTAACGTCCTGGCCCCTGAGCGCCCCGGCGCCGCGGGCCTTCCCGGCCCCGGCCGTGGCCGACGCCGTCCTCCTTATAATAGTCCTAGCCATCTCGACCTCGCTCCCGGCCGCCTCTCAGGCGGCGCCTCATCCGCCTCGCCCCCCCGCCCCCCTTGCCCCCTCAGAGCTTTTCCGCGGCCCTGAGCCTCGCGCTCCTCGACCTCGGGTTGGAGGCCACCTCGGCCTCAGAGGGCCTCACCACCCGCCGCGTCAATATCTTGAGGGCCGGGGTCTTGCCGCAAACGCACCGGGGGACCTCCCTGGGGCAGGTACACCCCCTTGCAAATTCCCTCAAGGTCTCCTTGACCACCCTGTCCTCGAGGGAGTGGAAGGAGATGATCACCATCCTTGCTCCTTCGGCGAGGACGTCCACGAAGCCCCGCAGCCCCTCGGTGAGTCCGGCAAGCTCGTCGTTTACGGCTATCCTCAACGCCTGAAAGACGCGGGTCGCCGGGTGTATCCTCCCTGACCGGAACCTCGCCGGCACCGCGTCGAGGATAATGGCGGCGAGCTGTCCGGTTGTCTCCACGGGGTGGAGCTTCCTTTGCCTGACTATCGCCCCGGCTATCCTCCGTGCGAAACGCTCCTCGCCGTAGCGCCTGAAGATGCCGGCGAGCTCCCTCTCGTCAAGAGTGGCCACCAGGTCGGCGGCCGTCACCCCGCCGCTCTGGTCCATCCTCATGTCGAGCGGCGCGTCGTGGCTGAAGCTGAACCCCCGGTCCGGGGTCAGGAGCTGATGGGCGGAGACGCCGAGGTCCGCCACGACGCCGTCCACGCAGCTTATGCCGAGACCCTTGAGCACCTCCCGGACGTTCCTGAAGTCGTCCCTTACCAGGGTGACCCTCCCGGCGTAGCCGGCCAGCCTCACGCCTGCGGCCTCTATGGCGTCCCCGTCCCTGTCCATCCCGATGACCCGGCCGTCGGGGCCGGAGTTTTCCAGTATCTCGAGGGTGTGGCCCCCTCCGCCCAGGGTGGCGTCAACGTACAGGCCGCCGGCCACGGGCGCCAGGTACTCGATGACCTCGCGGCCCATGACCGGGGTGTGGCTGAACTCCATCAAAGGGCCCCATTCACGGCGGCCGGGCTACAGCCCGAGACGCTCGAGGGTGTTGACGATATCCTCCTGCGAGGCCATGGACTCGGCCTGCTCCCAGACGTCCTTGCCCCATATCTCCATGCGCTTGAATGCGCCGATGAGGACCACTTCCTTTTCAAGCTTCGCGTATTCCCGGTGCGACGGGGGGATGAGGACCCTGCCGAGCTTGTCTATGGCGCAGTCCGCGGCCCGCGAGTAGAAGAACCTCAAAAAGCTCATCGTGTCCTTCTTGAACTCGGGCAGCTCCGCGACCTTCTCCTCGAGCTTGAGCCACTCCGCATGGGGATAGACGATGAGACAACCGTCATAGGCCGTGACGACCAGACGCGAGTCATACCTCTCGCCGAGCACCTCCCTGAACTTGGAGGGTATGCTCAACCTCCCCTTGGGGTCGAGGGTATGTTCGTACCTGCCTCTGAACATCAGATGCCCATGGACCTTCCGGCTATCCCACCCGAAGCGACTTTTATTCCACTTTATTCCACTTTATCCCACTTTCGCTAAGACTATATTCCCAGCCCCCCCTTTTGTCAAGGGAAATCTACGGCTATGAAAAATTAAAAAAGGCCGGTAAAATGGGGCGATTCTCCGGAATCGGCACCCCCCGCCACCGGCCTTATACACACCTTATACACAGATGGGAAACTCCCCCCCTTTCGCCCTCTTCCGGAGGGCGAAAGGGGCTCGAAAGGGAGGGGGCCGGGCAATCGGAGACGGGGTCCGCCCGACTACGATCGCCTGAAAAGACAGAGGGCGCCTTCCCCCCGCAGGGGGG
>JBHHVK010000215.1:0-3268 GCA_046754205.1 Thermodesulfobacteriota bacterium | reverse complement strand
TCCATGCGCCGCAGCTCCGAGAAGGCGGAGGAGGGGGTGAGGCTGTCGAGGAACGCCCAGGGGGCGCTGGTGAAGATACTCGATTCAAGCAAGCGCTCCTTCGAGATGAGCAAGAAGATCGAGAAGGCCACCATAGACCAGACCATGGGCGTGGGCAGGATTTCCAGCCTCGCCCAGATGATATCGACCATGGTCGGAGAGATAAAGAACGCCGCCGACGACCAGTCGAGGGCCGCGGGGGAGATAAGCCAGGACACGGCCCGGATGAAGGGGCTGATGGACAGGGTCAAGCGGTCCACCGATGAGCAGGCGCGCGAGAGCAAGCACGTCACCGAGGCCATCCTCAAGGTCACGGGCAAGATAGAGAGGGTGGCCGGGTCGACGTCCGAGCAGATGACGCTCTCGAAGAGGATAGTGGCCGCCATGGAGACCGTCAGCGGCGCCGCCGAGGAGTGCGCCAACGCCGTAGAGAGGCTCGAAAAAACGGTTAAGGAAATGAACAGTCAGGCCGATGCGTTAAGGAGCACGGTCGGAAGCTTCAAGACATAAGGACGGAGAGCCATGCGCAGCTTCAACTTGTTGATCGTGTTGATTTTTTTAGGCATCCTCGCGCTACTTCCGGCCGCTCCGGCCCGTGCCGTAGATTGGGCAGGCATACCCTCCGAGAAGGTCGTCTTCTTCTATCCCGGGGTGGCCTCCTGGGAGTTTCTCTCGGGCGACGACCACCGTCTCGGCGGCAGGGACATAAAGAGGAGGCGCAAGGAATGCCGCCACTGTCACCTGAGCCGTGAGGGCGAATTGGACCTCAAGGCCGACGAGATAGCGGCCGGGACCCTCAAGATGAGGAGGTCCCGCAGGCCCTTCGAGCCGGAGCCGGTACTGGGGAAGAAGGGTACGATGACGGGCAGGGTGCAGGCCGCCTACGACTCCGGGCATCTCTACATAAGGGTGGTCTGGGGGTCGAGGGGAGAGGGCTGGAAGGCCCCCCCGGGGGAGGGGCGGCCGCCGGACAGGGTCTCCTTGCAGCTCAACAGGGAGGACGAGTCCTTCAGGAAGTACGGCTGCTCCATAACGTGCCACAACGACCTCACCTCCATGCCCGGGGCGCCGGGTCCCGGACAGGTGAGGGCGCACCCGTACTATTCCCGGCTCGGGAGAAAGGACGTCCGGCT
This sequence comes from Thermodesulfobacteriota bacterium, assembly GCA_046754205.1. Classification (GTDB taxonomy): domain Bacteria; phylum Desulfobacterota; class GWC2-55-46; order GWC2-55-46; family JBHHVK01; genus JBHHVK01. The sequence continues at coordinate 2,096 of JBHHVK010000215.1, read as the reverse complement.
CTACGCCTTTTACGCCAGGGACGGCTGGGACAGGCCCAAACCCAGGGGAGAGCTCGAAAGGCTCGCCTCGCGCGGCGGGCTCATAGACCTTCTCTCCATCGAGCTGGCCGGTGGCCGCGCGAGGGCGCGGGACGGCTGGATACTCGAGGACAGGAGATGGCAGGACCCGGGCTCGCTCGAGGGCTCGGGGGGGTGGGAGAAGGGTTTTTACACGGCGGTATTCAAAAGGAGGCTCGGACTGAACAATACCCGTGACCTGGCCATAAACGAGGGCGACAGGGTCCATGTCGCCGTCGCCATCCATGACGAGTCGGCGGAGAAGCGGAAGCACTACATCTCCTTTCCCTTCTCCATAGGCCTCGGGACGGAGGGGGACGTCAGGGCCGTGAAGCTTACGGCCGGCGGGTCGGCCGATTGATTACGTTCAGGGGCAAGGCCGGGCGGGTGCCGGGGCGCGCCGTCGTCACCACCGCGGCGGCGCTGGCCCTCATCGGCGCTTCGTTTTTAGTCCTCCTTCCGGGCAGCGCCCGGGCCATGCCATTTTTTTCGCGTCAGGTGGGAAGGGGCTGCGGTTACTGCCACGTGCTCGTCCCCAGGCTCAACGACAGGGGGAGGACCTTCAGGGCCAACGGCTTCAGGTTCGAGGGAGAGGGGCCGTGGAGGGGCGTCAGGGACTACGAGGTGCTTCCGGTTTCCTTCGAGGCGGAGGTGGAGGCCCTCTATGACAGGACGAGCTCCGGCGGTGTGGACGCCGAAAGCTCGGACGTCAAGATAGAGGAGGTAGAGGTCATGGCCGGCGGCGTCATAGACAAAGGCGGCCGCGTCTCGACGCTCGCCGTGATAGCCGCGGCGGAGACCTCCTCGGGGGTCGACGTAACCATACCGAAGGCCTTCGTGCAGGCCAACGACCTCGCGGGCCCGCGGGCCTCGGGCATGCTGAACGCAAGGGCCGGCAAGTGGGACGTGGGCCTGCCCTTCCTCAACACCACCGGGGCGGTGATAACGAACAGGTACCTCGCCGACTCCGTCCTCGGGTTCATCTCCGGGGAGGAGAAGGGCTTTGAGCTTAACGGCGCGGTAAACAGGTGGTCCGGGGACGATGACACGACGGCCCACAGGTACGCCGCCGGGGCTGTAACGGAGGACCTGAACGACGCCAACAGGCTCCGGGGCTATTACGCCTGGTACTCGGTGACCCTCAACGAGTCCATAAGTCTCGGCGCCATATACAGGGGCGGAAGGGAGAAAAAGGGGGCGACGGACGTAAGCTACAACAGGTACGGGGCCGCCGGCGAGGTCCGGGCCGGGCCGATGGTCGTCGCCGGAGGATACTTCAGGGACGCGAGGGCGGGGATGGCCGACAGGGCCGATTACCTCGCTACGGTGATAGTTCTGCCCTGGCCCCGCGTCAGTTTCGCCGGGAGGTTCGAGGGGCTGAAGGAGGAGGGGAAGAGGAGCGCGCTGAGCTACAGCCTCATGGCGAGATACCATATCCTGCGCAACGTCTACGCCCAGGCCGAGGTCAGGTGGCTTAACGACGACGACCACGCGGCAGGCGCAAACGAGGACGAGACGAAGGTCCGTTTCCTGGTGGTGGCGCTCTTCTGAGCCTTTTTGAGAGGATACTCATGGGCATACAGGAAGACATAGCGGTTCTCGACGTCAAGGTGGCCAGGCTCAAGGTCGAGTACGAGCAGTACTTCATGCGCATACTCAGGCGCGAGCCGACGAAGCTGCGCTCGGAGGTGGAAAGGCTCATCCTCTTTCACTCGAACAAGCCCATTACCAACACCGCCTTCAAGTTCAAGTTCAACGCCCTGGTGGCCAGGTATAACTCCTACAGGCAGTACTGGACCCGGGTGCTCAGGGCCATAGAGGAGGGCACCTACGTGAGAAGGTCGGAGGGGGCGGCAGGTGGGGGCAAGGAGCGGAGGCCCCTGCCGATGTCCCTGTCGGAGAGGGCCGCCCCTGAAGCGGGGCCAAAGGAGGCAAAGGGGGCGGGGGGCGACTGCGGAAAGGCGTCCCCCGGGGTCGATGAAGACTACATCAAGACGGTCTGCGACCGATACATCGAGGCGAGGAAGGAGTGCCACGAG
>JBHHVK010000214.1:0-3278 GCA_046754205.1 Thermodesulfobacteriota bacterium | reverse complement strand
TCCTGCTCATCATAGGCGCCATGTTCGTCGGGGGCTCCATGGGCTCGACCGCCGGCGGGGTGAAGATATTCCGGATCATCCACCTCGCAAAGAGCCTCAACAGGTTCCTCCTCATGCACCAGCTCCCGAGGGAGACGGTGGTCCCGGGAGGGGCGGCGGGCAAGGACCTTGCAAAAGAGGGGCTCGCCGGTATATTCTATGTAACGGTCACCTACGTCTTTTTCATCTTCGCCGGGACGGTCCTCTTCACGGCCTGGGGGTTCGACCCCCTGAGCTCGCTATTCGAGGTCACCAGCGCCGTGGGCACGGTGGGACTTTCCATGGGTATCGTCGACCCGGGACTGGCCGGCCCTCTCAAGGCCGCCCTGGCGTTTCTGATGTGGGCGGGAAGGCTCGAGTTCATCGCCGTGCTTATATGGCTTTATTCCTTCGCCGCGGCGGGGGCCTGATACCGAGAGGGGGCGCCTATGAGGATAGTCATAACGGGTGGAGGCTCCATGGGAAGGGCGACGGCTGAAACGCTGGTGAACGCCGGGCACGAGGTGATCCTCGTCGAGGAGAACATGGAGGTCTGCGAAAGGCTCGCAACGGAGCTCGACATCATGGTCTGCTGCGGTGACGCAACCAGGCCCGACATACTCGAGAAGGCGAGCATCGAGAAGGCGGACCTGGTGCTGGCCCTGAGCGGCAACGACCAGACGAACCTCATTACCGCGCTCGTGGCCAGGGAGTACGGGGCCGAGCGGGTAATCGTCAGGCTCGACGACCCGGAGTTCAACCGCGTCTGCAGGATGCTCGGCGTCGAGGAGATAGTGAGCCCCACGACCGCCACGGCCAAGCACATAGCGGACATGGCCAGGAGGCCGCACGCCCTGGAGGTCTCGACCCTGGTGGGCGGCTCGCTGAGGGTCTTCACCGTCACGCTTCAGAAAGAGGGGCTCTTCGGGAAAAAGATCTCGGAGCTGGGGCTGCCCGGGGAGGTCCTCATCGCCGTCGTGGAAAGGGGAGGAGAGTACTTCGTGCCGGGCGGGGCCTTCAAGGTCCTTGAGGGGGACAACCTGAGCATCATCTGCGAGGAGAAGAACCTCGACAGGCTCGAGGAGTTCTTCTCGGCCGGCAAGGCCCTCGTGGAGGGCTGAGCTCAGAGGCCGTGAATTATCCTGGAGTACAGCTCAGGGAGGCGGGCGGCGAGCCTGGCGACGCTCGACACGACGGCGAAGTTGCCCTTGCCGAAGAGCCTGGGCAGGTAATCCCCGGCCCCGGAGTCCACGGTGAGGCAGAAGGGCGCTATGCCCTCCCTTTCGGCCTCCCTTACGGCCATCCTCGTGTCCTCGAGGCCGTAGCGCCCCTCGTAGACGTCCACGTCGTTGGGCTTGCCGTCGGAGAGGATAAACAGCAGCCTCGCCCGGGTCGATTCGCCCTTCAGTATCTCGGTGGCCCGCCTCACGGCGGGGCCCATCCGGGTGTAGGAGTAGGGTGCGAGCCCGGTGATGCGGTCCCTCACCCTCTCGCCGTAGCCCTCGTCAAAGCCCTTTACCCTGAAGAATTTGCAACCCCTGCGGGTCTTGCCGGAAAAGCCGTAGACGGAGTACCTGTCCTGGAGTTTTTTGAGCGACTCGCAGAGTATGACCAGGGCCTCTTTTTCGTGGTCGATGACCCTGCGCTCACCCACCCAGGCGTCCGTGGACATGCTCAGGTCGATGAGGAAGAGGACGGAGAGGTCGCGCTCGCTCCTTATGTAGCTCGCATAGAGCCTCTCGTCGGGGGCCGAGCCCGCCTCCATGTCGCTTATGGCCTCCACGGCGGCGTTGAGGTCTATGAGCTCTCCTTCGATGAGCCGTCCGGCGAGCCGGGTCTCCGGGGTGAGGAGCTCGAGGTTGCGGGTCACCTCCCTTATGACGGCGCGGCGAGTCCTCAGGGTCAGGTTCACGAACTCCCCCTTCTCCTCGACGGCCGCCGTCTCGGCCACGACGGAGTAGTCCGGCCGGTACCGGCGCCTCCTGTAGTCCCACTCCGGGTACCTGTAGACCTTCCCTGCGCCCCCGTCGCAGTCCTCTTCCCCTGTCTCCAGACGATTATCTACCCTTTCGAGCTCGGCGTCGAAGGTGTTGGCCGTGGTCCTTGAGAGCTCGGCGGTGGTGAGCTCCTCCATCGCGTCGGCCTTCTTGCCGGCGTCCTGGTCGGGGTCGTCGTCAAAGGGCCTCGTGACGTTTACGAACTCGGCCCAGGAGAGGACCTTGTCGTAGATGTTGAGGGCGAGCCCCTGCTCGTTGGCCTCCTCGTCGACCTCCTCGCTCCTCGAGGCGTACCTCCGCTTTTTCTCTGCCTCCCGGTCCTCGCCGGCCGGCGCGCCGCCGTCGTCCGGCCCCTCGCCGTCCCCGGCAGCGTCCTTCGGCGCACGGGACGGGGACGGGCCGGCGGCCTCCACGTCGTCCCGGGCCTTGACCCTCTCGGCGACGAGCTTGCCCCAGGGCAGGAAGGGCACGAGCGCGCGATAGCGCCTGAAGGAGGCGCCCGAGGCCTCCCACTTCCTTTTAAGCTCCACGGCGAGGGCGAGGCTCTCTCCGGCGCTCGCCGAGTCAGAGGGGGACGGACCGCCGAGGGTCCCCTCCACAGTTTCACGTAAAAACCTCTCGGCCCGCTCCTCGGCGCGGTTCAGGTACTTTGCCGGCGGTCTTCTCGACAGGAGAAAGCGTGCGGCCGCGGGCCAGTCCCGGGCGACCCCCGGCCAGTCCCTGGAGATTACGCCAAGGAGCCTCGTGTTCTCGATTATCCAGAAGAGGTCCGAGAGGGCGCGGTCGCCGGCCAGGAGGGACCTCTTGGCGGCGGCGACCCCGATGGAGCCGCACCCCGCCTGGTGGGCGAGAAAGAAGAGGAGGAGCTTGGCCATATCTTCGCCCCCCCCGCGCTCCCCGGCCCGGGCCTCACCCGGGACGCCTTCGGCGATGGAGACGGGGAGAAAGAGGGTTTCGCCGTCGGTCCAGCCGAAGCCGTGCTCGGCCATGAGCGCCGGGTGGGCCATCCTGTGGAGCACCGGCCTGTAGTGTCTCGGCGGGGTGTCCCCCCTTATCTCCACGGCGTCGAGGTCGATGCCCGAGACCATGGAGGCCACGGCCGCAAATCTACGCAGGTTGCCCTCGAGGACGAAAGGCTCGGAGGCGGACTTCCAGCGGGCCATGCGCCGGCCGTGGATGAGACCGATGGTCCTGTCTATCCCCTTGCCTATGAGGTGTTCCATCAGAAGGTGGCCTTTATTATGTCCGTCATCGCCTCGGCCA
>JBHHVK010000213.1:0-3280 GCA_046754205.1 Thermodesulfobacteriota bacterium | reverse complement strand
AGGTTGGCTTAAGCGCAGCGCACCCCAACTTTCTGCCAAGCCGAAAACCCCCTCCCCCTTGACGGGGGAGGGCAGGGGTGGGGGTGAGATTATATCACCCTCCCCTCAGTCCCCTCCCGTCAAGGGAGGGGAAGGTAAAACACAGTTCCTTCCGCAGCTTCAAATTTTCAATGTTACCTCGCGAGAAGATTGCTTCGTCGCTTAAGCTCCTCGCAATGACTGGGAAGGGTCTCGGGGGTGAGAGGGCCTCAAGGCCCGGCCCTGACATACCCCCCCCTCCAACCCCTTGAAAACCCGCCTAAGGATTTCCCTTCCCAAAGCTTTTGTGCTAAATTAAAAAGATGTACGAACTGACCGTAGAGACATGGTTTTCGGCGGCGCACAACCTGAGGGAGTACAAGGGCAAGTGCGAGGCGCTCCACGGACACAACTGGAAGGTGGAGGTCGCCGTCACCGCCGAAAAGCTCGACGACGCCGGCATGGTCGTGGACTTCAAGGTGCTCAAAAAGGAGACCGAGGACCTGCTCGATACCCTCGACCACAAGTACCTGAACGAGATCCCCCCCTTCGACGCCATAAACGTCACCGCCGAGAACATCGCCAGGTTCATCTTCGAGGAGCTCTCCGGGCGGCTGAACGACGGCAACATCCGGGTGGCCAGGGTCAGGGCCTGGGAGTCCCACAACGCCGCGGCGGCGTACTGCGGTTGACCCCGGCGCCTGGCCGGGCACGGGCGATGCCTTGATTGAACCACTGGGAATGGACCGATATGCCTGAGAAGAAACCGCTCAAAGACATACAGGGAGAGCTCGACCACAGAAGGATAGCCATCGACAAGGTGGGGGTAAAGGACATCAGCTACCCCATCCTCGTGCTCGACAAGAAGAACAAGTACCAGCACACCATAGCCTCGATAAACATGTACGTGGACCTGCCCCACCACTTCAAGGGCACGCACATGTCGAGGTTCATAGAGATACTTAACGAGCACAGGCGCGAGATATCCCTCAGGAGCCTCCCCGAGATACTCGCGAAGATGAAGAAGAAGTTCGGCGCGTCCACGGCCCACCTCGACCTCGAATTCCCCTACTTCATAGAGAAAGCCGCCCCGGTCTCAAGGCAGAAGGGGCTGATGGATTACATGTGCAGGTACACGGGCACGCTCGGAGAGACCAAGGACGTCGTCCTCGAGGTCCGGGTCCCCGTCTCCACGCTCTGTCCATGCTCCAAGGAGATAAGCGCACGGGGCGCCCACAACCAGAGGGGGATGGTCAGGGTGGCGCTCCGCTTCGACGGGTTCGTCTGGATCGAAGACATAATAAGGGCGGTCGAGGCCTCGGGCAGCAGCCCGGTGTACTCGCTCCTGAAGAGGACGGACGAGAAGTTCGTTACCGAAAAGGCCTACGACAACCCCAGGTTCGTGGAAGACGTCGTCCGGGAAGTCGCCGTCAACCTGAGGGGGCTCAAGACGGTAAGATGGGCGCGGATAGAGGCGGAGAACTGGGAGTCCATACACAACCACAGCGCCTACGCCCTCGTGGAGACGGAGTTTTAAGGACCCGCCAAGTCGGGCAGATTGTTCAAACGTGCGAAGGGGAACGAAGTTCCTTCAACCATGTTTGCTCAATAGGTCGGCAAACAGGCGTCACGCAGGTCGGGCTCATTCCTTTGGAATGAGCCTCTTTTTTTGCCTCTTCGGAGCGCTCCGGCCGCATGCCCGGGCGTGCTAAAGGGCGAAAACGCCTGAAGAAAACCCTCCCCCTTGACGGGGGAGGGCAGGGTGGGGGTGAGCGGCCATGCCACTGCCCCTCAGTCCTTGAAGAGCAGCTCCTTGACCTTGAGCTTGAGGTCCTCGACCCAGAAGGGGTTGCCCTTCTGGATGAAGCCCTTCACGTGGAGGTCGAACCATTTGGGGTCGAGGATCAGGTCGTCGACGATGTCCTTGCCCGTGGTTACGATGGCCGGGATGTGTCGTCCCGAGTCCACGAGCTGTTTCAGGAACTCCTCTCCGTCCGCCTTGGACTCCGGGTCCGAGGGGTTCTTGAGATAGAGGTCGGTGACGATGAGCTTTATCGGCTGTGATTCGATGATCTCAACGGCCTCGGTGGAGTTCTTGGCCAGGAAGAGGTTCACCCCGATGTCCTTAAGGGAGTTCCGGGCCATCTCGCGGGCGAGCCTGTCGTCCTCCACGAAGATGACGTTGTCCGCCGTGACGGCGGGGGCATGGGACGCGCCCGGACCGGGGGCCGGGGCCGTCCGGGGCTCCGCCGGTGGCGGCGATGGCGCGGCCTCCCGGGCCGGGGAGGCCTCGCTCGATGCGGCCGTGGCGGCCTCGCTCACCTCGAAGGCACCGTCGCTCTTTTTGACGAAGTATTCCGCGCCGCACCTGATGCAGTTTATCCTGACACCCTCTTCCCATTCGCCTATCGACTCCACGGGTATCCAGAGCCTGAAGGCCGAGCCGCAGCCGGTGCAGTTTATCTCAACGGATTCTTTCTTATCGGTCATGGTAGTGTCTTGGACTGTCCCTGTCGACATCTTTTTGCCGGTAAGTTAGCTGTCGTTCTGTCCGGGTTAAGAGAGTCTCCGGGATTCCGGAGGGGGGCCGGCGGAGAATAGGGCCGCTCCAGTGGTGGCCAGGGCCTTTTCCTGATGGGAAGTTCTTGATAATAAAAAGCTTTTATCCCTCCATGCCTCCATCAGACAGTTTAACTTACTATTCGGTGCGTGTCAACTCTAACCGGGGTCGGCTCAGAAGGGGTGGAGCTTTCCCGCTATACCCGCCACCCTGCCGAGACCCTTCAGGTCGAAGGTGAGGAGCACGATATTCTCTTCGAGCCTCTGGGTGTAGGTAAGCATGGCGCCCCAGCACTGGTGCCTGTAGACCACGCCGTAGACGGTCTCGAGCGAGCGGTCGTCCTCGAAGGAGAACCTGTTGGCGTAGGTGAGGTCGAAGGCCTTGGTTACGCGGGCCCTCACCGAGGCCTCGAAGTAGTTCGCCCCTCCCCGGATGAACCTGTAGGTGGCGCTGCCCCAGTCGCCCCTCCTGTCGTGCAGTCTTATCGTGGTGTCGTAGGAGTCGAACCGCCAGTCGTATACGTCGTACTGGCCCTTGCCGGTTATGAGGACCATCTCCACGGGCTTGATGTTCAACTCGCCGGCTATGTCGGAGAAGGGCCGCCTCTGGTCGGTCGGGGAGGTGAGCTTTCTGGTGGCCTCGTTTATGTCGTAGCTCTGGATGAGCTCCAGGTAGACGTGGTCGCGGTAGACCGGCTTCTCC
>JBHHVK010000212.1:0-3283 GCA_046754205.1 Thermodesulfobacteriota bacterium | reverse complement strand
ACGAGGTCGCCGAGCCTTATTATCTCCTGGCGCATCTCGAGCTCCGGGGGCAGGCACCCGGCGTTCCTGCATATCTTGAGGGCCATCCTCATATCCTCGGGCACGAAGGCGTCGTCCTCAAACTCGATGGGCCTGCCATGGCCTGGCAGGTCGTCGAAGTCCCCGCGCTCCATCGCCTCGAGGATCCTCCGCTCGGCTATCGCGGCGAATGCGTCCATTTACCGACCCTTGAGGGCCTCGAGGACCGCGTCCACGTGGCCGTCCACCTTCACCGGCCGCCAGAGTTTCTCGACCCTGCCGTCGGGGCCTATTATGAATGTGGACCTTATGATCCCCTTGGTGACCTTGCCGTAACTCTTCTTCTCGCCGAAGGCCCCGTAGCTCTCGGCGACCTTTCTTTCCGGGTCGCTCAGGAGCGGGAAGTTGAGGCTTTGCTTTTCCCTGAACTTCCCGTGGGCGTCGATGCTGTCCGGGCTTACGCCGAGGACATGGGCGCCGGCCTTTTTTACCCTCGATACGTTGTCCCTGAAGTCGCAAGCCTCGCGCGTGCATCCCGGGGTGTTGTCCCTCGGGTAGAAGTAGAGGACCACGGTCTTGCCCCTGTAATCCTCGAGGGCGAACTCCCTTTGCTTCCCGTCGCCGTCTATGCCCGCGAGCCTGAATGCGGGCGCGCTCTCGCCGACTTCCACCATGATGCACCTCCTCGCTCGTTTTACGGTCGTCCCTGACCAGTTAATTATACACGACCCCATCTTCCGTATGCAAGTTTACCATATCGAACCGGGACGGGCCGCGGAAATGAGCAAAAAGGGGTGGAAAAGGGGGAGACCCTGTGATAAATTATGAGTTGGTCTTCGGCCCTGATTCAAAGGGGGAAAGGGGCCTGAAAAACACCGTCCTGGCAAGACTCTCGACCCGCCGCCGCAGGCAGCCGGTCGTGGTTCGAGTCCGACCGACGCCGCCGTAATTTTCCCGTACAAACCAGCTGGACACAACATCGGCCCCGACCCGGGATGCGGCCATCTCCATCCTCGTCGCTACGGGTATCGGCTCAACGGGAGCCCCGGCCCCGCGTTGCGGCCGTAACTGCTCCGGACTCGTCACCTTGCCCGTTTAACCGTTTATAAAAGCCTGAAAAACGGCGAAGAGATACATATAACCTTTTTATCAACCCTTTCGGGGAGTCCATGGAATATCTTCTGTTCTCAATCGAGGCCGCCCTGGTATCGGCTTGCGTGGTGGGTGGTTACTTCTTCCTGGTGACGAGGGGCTCCCTTGTTATCAAGTCCCTGCTCGGAGACAGGGGCCGGGAGTCGCACATATACTGGATATACTCGAACAGGTTTCTCATCTGGCTTACGGACAGGCAGCCCGTGATTTCGGCCATCCTCCTATTTAATTACAGGAGGCTGGCGGACAAGGTCGCGCGCGACCTCAACCCCTCCCTTGAGGGAAAGAGCGTGTTGCAGGTATCCTGCGCCTTCGGAAACATCTCGCAGAAGATAGCCAGGAAGTGCCGCGCCGAAGGCGCTAAAAGGCTCGTCATCACCGACCTGCTCGCCAACGAGCTGAACCACACGAAAGTGAAGTGCGAAAGGGCCGTCGACGGCGGAAGGCGCTTTTTCGTGCGCGAAGACGCAGTAAACCTGGCCCATGGGGACGGGTCCTTCGATTACGTGGTCCTCTTCTTCCTCTTTCACGAGCTGCCGCTCCCGATGAAGGCCCTGGCCCTGAAGGAGGCCGCAAGGGTCGTGAAGCCCGGCGGCAGGATACTCTTCGGCGAGTTTCACAGGCCCGTACCCTGGCTCCTGAGGGTCTCGGGCAGGCTTTTTTTCAAGGTCTTTGAGCCCTATGCCATAGAGATGTGGGATGGCTTCGACCCGGTCCGCGTCCTGAACGACGAAACCCCGGACAGGTGGGACTTCGCGAAGACCACCTACTTCGGCGGAAACTACCAGGTCTTTTCCGCCAGAAAGATGTGATGACGCCTTGAAGGGCCGGGCCCGGCCGGGGACCGAAAAAGCCTTGTTTATCGGGCTGTTGAAGAAATTACCGTCCGGCCCTTGACTTCCCGGGTAAAAGCCCGTATCCTTGTGTTGGTGTCAGCATCCCGGAACACGGTGAAATTCCGTGGCGGTCCCGCCGCTGTAATCGGTGAGGTTGCTCACAGAGGCGAAAGCCGGCCACTGCCCGGGCATACCCGGGTGGGAAGGCAGTGAGGAGCCGCAGACCCGAGAGCCAGAAGACCTGCTGAGACTTGAGGCCTGTCTGGAATCCGATGGTAAAGGGTTCCGATGGACGTAATGCGTCCGTCGGGACCCTTTTTTATTGGGGGCCCTTTTTCAGCGATGAGGCCGCATCATGCGGTCTCCAAAACAAGGAGAAAAGGAAGATGAAAAAGACCAAGGAGGCGGAAACAAAGACCGCGAAAAAGGGAGGGGCGAAAAAGGCGGTGGTGGCCTTTCGCAAGTCCTGCGAGGCAAAGGGCACGGGGCTGTCCCATTACATCCTCATGGACAGGAAGGGGAAGTGATGGCCCGGAAAACTGCCGCCGGCGCGCCGGCCCGGGAGGTCCCTTCACGGGGCCGGTTTGTCAACACCGGGAGCGGCCCGACGCTGCAGCCCATAGACATCGGGCACCCTGAGTACTTCGCCCTCATCGACCCCGATACCGCCTTCTGGTCTCTCGTGAAGCGCTCCGGGCTCGCGGAGGTCATCTCCGGCGGCGAGCTTACCGACGCCTACCGGGGCGAGTCCCGCGCCTTCGCCGATGAGATGGATGAGTTGAGGTTCGGCCTTAAGCCCTCGGCCGTGTACTTCAACCCTACGGAGCAATGCAACCTCAACTGTCCCTATTGCTATATCCCGCGGAAGATGCGGAGCGACGGACACAACATGTCCGAAAAAAAATTACTGGAGGCCCTCGGCCTGCTGAAGGACTACTTCAGGCGGACGCTGCCCGAGGGCACGCTCCCCCAGGTTATCTTCCACGGCGCCGAGCCCCTGCTCAACCGCGAGGCCGTCTTTGCCGGCATAGAGGAGTACGGCGCGGACTTCCGCTTCGGCATCCAGACCAACGCCACGCTCCTCGATGACTCGGCCGTGGAATTCTTGACGGACCGTGGCGTCAGCATCGGCGTCTCGCTCGACGCGGCGACCGCCGCCGTGGCCGACCGCACCCGCATGAACTGGGACGGCCGGGGCGTCTTCGGCAAGGTCATAGCCGCCATGGAGCGCCTCAGGGGCTACGAGGGCTGGTCCGTCATCTGCACCATCACCAGCG
>JBHHVK010000211.1:0-3314 GCA_046754205.1 Thermodesulfobacteriota bacterium | reverse complement strand
CAGGACCTTCAGGTGGAAGGGCTACTACGAGTACGACCTCAACCAGGCCCATACCCTCGACACGCAGCTGAACGTCTTCAGCGACTTCGACCCCGCCCTGCCCGACGGCTACGGCGACCTGCCCTACGTCTTCCTCGCCAACATCGACCCGGACCTCCAGATGAAGGTCCTCGACCAGGTCCGGAGCCCCAGGCTCGTGGCCTGCGACACCATGAACTTCTGGATAGAGGGCAAGCCGGACTCCCTTAAAAGGCTGCTCGCCAGGGTGGACCTCTGCGTCATAAACGAGGGCGAGGCGCGCCAGTTCACCGACGAGTCGAGCCTCGTCAGGGCCGCCCGCAAGATACTCGACATGGGGCCCAAGACCCTCATAGTCAAAAGGGGCGAGTACGGGGCCCTCATGTTCAACGGCTCATCGACCTTCTCCGCCCCGGCCTACCCCCTGGAGGATATATTCGACCCCACGGGGGCCGGGGACAGCTTCGCCGGAGGGCTCATGGGCTACCTGGCCAACACCGGGGACCACAGCGAGGAGAACCTCAGGAAGGGGATAATCTTCGGCAGCGTAATGGCGAGCTTCAACGTGGAGGCCTTCAGCCTCGGCCGTCTCGGCTCGCTCACGTCCGACGAGATCCGCGCCAGGTTCACGGAGTTTAAACGGTTGACCCATTTCGAGGACCTGTGATATATTTCCGGTATCCGGAGGGCGGCTAACTCTTTCAGTTACCTGGAGTTTTCCGGCAGGCGGCAGGGGGGCAAGGGGCAGGCCTGGGGCCGGCCGGGGGGGGGCGGACTAAGCGCCATCTCCGGAAGAGTCGTTACTTGACCCAACGGACGGGGGCCGCCGCCGCGGCGCGGCCCCCTTGGCGTCCCTTCCCGCTCCATATCCGTGAGAGACGTTCCCTTGAAAGGTGGACCAAGTGAAACCCTTCTTTAGGCATATCGCGGTCCTGGCCCTTCTCCTCGGCCTTCCGGCCTGCGGGCCCACGCTCGCCGAGAGGAAGGCCGACGCCGATATACACTACAGGCTCGGCAGCGTTCACCTCGGCGACGGCAACTACACGGAAGCCCTGAAGGAGCTCACCGACGCCGTGGCGCTCAGCCCCAAAAACCCCGCCTTTCACAACGCCCTGGGCCTCGCCTACTTCTACAAGGACCTCTCCGACAAGGCCGTCTTCCATCTCAAAAAGGCGGTGGAGCTCAAGCCCGACTTCTCCGAGGCCCACGTGAACCTCGCGGCCGTCTATATCAAGCAGAAGAAGTGGGACCTCGTGGAAAAGGAGGCGAGCACCGCCCTCGATAACGTCTTCTACCGCACGCCGGAGACGGCGCACTTCAACATCGGCGTGGCCCGCTACAACACGGGCAGGTACGACGAAGCGCTTACCGCTTTCAAGAAGGCGCTGGAGGCCAACCAGGCCTATGCGCTCGCCTACTACAACATGGGGCTTGTCTACGAGAAGCTCCACAAGAACAGGGAGGCCGCCGCCGTCTACGAGAAGGCCGTCAGGATCGCCCCGGGCTACATCGACGCCTATTTGAAGCTCGGCATGACCCGGGTGAAGCTGAACGACAGGGAGGGGGCCGCCACGGCCTTCAAGAGGGTCGTGGATATCGCCCCCGGCACCGAGGCGGCCCGCTCCGCCCGCGAGTACCTGGAGCTTATCAAGTGAACCCTTCGCCCCCGGCGGCGCAGGAGCGGACCCCGGGCAAGAGCCTTTTCCCGCACCTTCGGGCGGGCGGGAAGGCGGGGTCCGTCAACCTTCGAGGTACGGCTTATGGAAAGTCCCGGAGAATATCTTAGAAGAGAGCGCGGGCTCAGGGGCATTTCCCTCGACGAGGTGAAGGGCGCCACGAGGATCCAGAAAAAGTACCTCGAGGCCCTCGAAGCCGACGACTACGCCGTCCTCCCCCACGCTACCTTCGTAAAGGGTTTCATAAGGAGCTACTGCAAGTGCCTCGGCGTCGACGAAAACGACGCCGTCCTGCGTTACGAGATATTCGTCAGGGAAAGCTCCGCCGCCCGGCCCCGGGAGAAGGCCTCCGCCGAGCCGGTCGCCGCCCCGGCCTCCGAGGAGGAGGTGGTGGCGAGGAACACCCGCAATATAATTTTGTTCGTGGTGGCGGGTGTGGTTATAATAGTGGTGTTGTACTTCGCCTACTCCCGTCAGGGAGGCCCCGGGCCCGTGGTGGTTGAAAGAGAGGCGGCCGAGGCCCCCCGGGCCGGCGCGCCCGCCGCGGAGGCCGAGCCGGAGCCGCCCATAACCACCGCCTACAAGGCCCCCAGGGCCGTCGCTGCCCCGGGGGCCGCAGCGCCCACCGGGAAGTTGAAGAAACCCGCGGCCGTCTCTTCGCGCAGGCCGGCGAAGCCGACCCCGGCCGCCCCGGCCGCCGCCGGGGCCCTCGCCGTGAAGGAGGCGAGGCACACGCTCGAGGTAAAGGCGCGGGAGAAGGTCTGGGTCCAGGTCTCCATCGACTCCGAGGAGCCCTTTGACGTCACCCTCAGGGAGGGCGAGAGCATCACCTGGAGGGCGGCCGAGGGCTTCGCCCTCGTCGTCGGCAACGCCGGCGGGGTTACCGTGACATTCGACGGCAGGGAGATGGCGAGGCTCGGCGGCCCTGGAGAGGTCAAAAGGCTCTCGCTTCCCGTCAGGTAGGGCCGGGGGGCCGGGGGGGAGCGGCAACAGGAAAAACCTTAGCGGCGGGGTCCGCCCCGCAGGAGACCATTATGGAGTCCATTATCAGGTGCAGGAAGTGCGGGAAGAAGATGGACTATACTCGCGTGGATGATTACAACATAAAGATGCATTGCAGCTGCGGGTACTCCGAGTTCAAGCCCGCGCCCTTCGCGAGCAAGGCCATAAATCCGCATTTTTCAAAGGAGAGCCTTCTGCCCATAGCCTTCGACGAGTCGGGCAGGTTCTTTCTGGAGCACGAGAAGGCCGACAGGGAAAAACGCGAGATTATCACCCTCGAAGAGATAAGCATGCTCACGAGCTCGGACTACGACCTCGGCAAGGTCCTCGGGTCCATGGCAGAGAAGGCGGCCAGGAGGCTCGGCGTGGATATCTGCTCCATCTACCTCTGGGACGGCGAGCACCTGGTGATGAGGGCGACCCACGGGCTCAGCCCCGAGGCCGTGGGCAAGATCCGCCTCAGGATCGGAGAGGGCATAACCGGCTCGGCCGTGGAGGCCGGCAGGCCGCTGTTCATAGAAGACGTCTCCGAGGACGACCGCTACAGGTACTTCCCCGAGACAAAGGAGGAGCAGTACAAGATACGGTCCATGTACTCCTGCCCGATATTCTTCGGCG
>JBHHVK010000210.1:0-3323 GCA_046754205.1 Thermodesulfobacteriota bacterium | reverse complement strand
GATGGCCTTTGTCATCTCGACCGCGGGCGTAAAGAAGGCAGAGGCCATAACCCTCGGACTACCGGACATCAACTTCGACACCAGGCCGCTTCATCCTCTGGGCGGCGGCATGACCTACACCGCCTCGACTGGCATACTCACAGTCGACGCCTACCTCAACAACATAACGTGGCCGAACCTCTCCTTCACCCAACCCGGCGGCACCGTCAGATACTCGATGAAGTTCCTCTCGGTCAGCTCGAACGCCATTACGACCACGGGCAACTTCGGTACGGCCTACGGTCCGAGGTTCAACGACCTGACGATAATCGACGGAAGCGGGACCACGCTCCTGACCGGTACCTTTTCATCCGCTCGGATTACCGGTTTGAATGGAGCCCTCAGCGGTAACGGCACCGCCTACTTCACCTTGACCGGCGGTACTTTGATGAACTTATTCACCGCACCCTGCAACGGAGGCGTGAACTGCGGAGGAATGGTTAACTTGAGCTACAACTTGACCACCCCCTTCAGTTCGACCATGTTCTCGTCGAGCTTCTCGGGCCAGACCAAGGGCGACATCGCCCCGGTCCCTGAGCCGGCCACTCTTCTCCTCCTCGGCTCGGGCCTCATAGGCGCCGGGATCGCCGGAAGAAGGAAGCTCAAAGCCAGGAAGGCCGCCTGACCGGCCCCGGCTTCGCCGCACAGCGGCAACAGGTTCTCACCTCAGAAGACAGAAGGATGATACAAGGGTCCTCCACCGTAGCCTCAGCGGGCGCGGTGGAGGACTCCTTATTGGAAAGTGGCCCTCCCGGGCCAATCTCCCCTGCCCTACGCTAACGTATTATCCCTTGCACACCTCTCATCAGGCCCGCCTCTTGAGTCTACCGGCGGATCTCTATCGCGCAGCCTTTACACCCTGTTGAAAAGATAACCTTAAAACCATGCTGGACTACATTGCAGCTCTGCCCATAGCGGGCGCGGCGCTCTCCGTTGGGCTCGGCGCGTTTACCGTCTCGCGGAACCCGGCAAACCCCGCCAACATAGGGCTCGCCCTGGGGCTCGCCTGCCTGGCCGTGGTCGAGGCTGGGTGCGCCCTGATACTCCTGCCGCTGGCAGGGCCCGCGCACGTCGCCCTCGGTACGAGGCTCTTCGTTACGGGCCTGGCCGCGCTCCCCTCGGCCTGGCTCTTCTTCACCGCCGGGTTCTCCAGGGCGGAGCACGGCACGGCGCTGCGCAGGTGGGCGCCGGCCATATTCGTCTCCTCCGCCCTTTCCCTCCTCTTCGTCGTCTACTCCCCCGCCCTCCAGACCATCACGCTCGCACCGGAAAGCGGCATGGGGGTCTTCTCGACGGAGTCCCCGCTCTACGTGGTGACTTCGGCCGGAAGGTACTTCTATCTCTTTACCATCATCGGGCTCGTGCTGAACCTCTTCCTGCTCGAGAACGCCTACAGGTCCTCGGCCGGCGCCGACAGGTGGCGGATAAAGCACCTCGTCCTCGGCGTTGGCTCGGTCTTCGCATTCTTCATCTACCTGTCGAGCCAGGTGCTGCTATTGGCGAGCCTCCACATCGAGGTGGTCCCGCTCGTCTCGGCCGTCGTGCTCATCTCGGCCGGGGTAATGGCCCTGTTCATAGTGCGTCACAGGCTCTTCGACGTCGACATCTTCGTATCGAGGTACGTCGTCTACAACTCGCTTACGGTCCTCATCGTGGGCGCCTACCTCATCTTCGTCGGACTGGCCGCCGAGGTCATCAGCTACTTCGACATCCCGCTCAACCTCTTCATCACCACGCTCTTCGTCTTCATTACGCTCCTCGGCCTCGTGATGTTTCTCTTCACCACCACCTACAGGAGGAAGATACAGCTCTACGTGGCGCGCCACTTCTACAGCCACAAGTACGAGTTCAGGGACAGGTGGATGGAGACCATCGAAAAGATCAGCCCCAAGATGTCCGAGGGGGAGATATACAAGACCCTGAAGGAGATGGTCGCAAAGACCACGGGAGCACGGTTCGTCTGCCTCTGGAAGCGAGACCCCGGGAGCGGGGATTACGTCACAACGGACGGGAGGAAGCCGAATGATTTCGACCGGTTCCCGTCCGGCCACCCCCTTGTAGAGGCGATGAACTTCATAAGGGCCCCCTTCAGGCTCGCCGACGCGGAGGCCGGCCCGGCCCCGCCGCAGGCCCAAGACCGGGCAGGCGCGATAGGCGAGGTCATGGAGGGCACCGGCGCCGTCCTCTGCGCGCCGCTGGTGGCCGGGCCCGACGTCATGGGTTTCATCCTCCAGGCCGAGGACGTATCGGGGGTGGATTACGAGACCGACGACTTCGAGTTCCTGAACGCCGTTACCACTCAGGCGGCGGTCCAGCTCAAGAACATCGAGCTCACCGGCGACCTGATGACGGCAAAGGAGCTCGACCTCTTCAACAAGGTCTCCTTCTTCATCATGCACGACCTGAAGAACCTCACCAACTCGCTCTCCCTGGTGAGCCAGAACGCCAGGTCCAACATGGACAACCCCGAGTTCCAGAAAGACGCCGTAAGGACCATAGACGGCACCGTGGCGCGGATGAAGGGGCTTATAGAGAAACTTTCCGCGGTGCCAAGGGGGCTCGAGATGGACAAAAGGGAGACGCCCTTTGGGGAGGTACTGGACAAGGCGTTAAAGAAAATCCCGAAAGACGCGAAAAAATCTATTGATATCATAAACGACGCGGCAGACCTCCCGGTGATTTGTATTGACCCTGTGGCGATTGAAATGGTAATTTTGAACATTGTCACCAACGCCTGCGAAGCCATAGCGGATCACGGCGAAGTACGCATATCCTCATCCACTGGGGGCGGCGAGCTGCGCCTCAGCGTCACGGACAACGGGTCGGGCATCCCCGAGGACTTTCTCAACAACGCGCTCTTCAAGCCCTTCAAGACCACAAAGAAGAAGGGTTTCGGTATTGGTCTATACCAGTGCAAGACCATCGTCGAGGCCCACGACGGCGGCATAGAGATAGAGAGCCAGCCGGGGGCCGGCACCACCTGCACCGTAACCCTGCCCCTCCATTAGGCGCGGCGCACCGGCGGACGAATGGCGGATATGAAAAAACCCAGGATACTCGTAGTCGAGGACGACGAGTCCATCAGGACCCAGATGAAGTGGGCCCTGGTCCACGACTACGACGTCTACTTCGCCACCGAGGCGGTGCGGGCCCTCGAGCTGCTCGCCCGGGAGTCCCCTCCCCTGGTGGTGCTCGACCTCGGGCTGCCCCCCAGGCCGGAGGACACCAGCGAGGGGCTGAGGCTTCTGACCGAGGTCCTCAAGCTCGAGCCCGCGACCAAGGTC
>JBHHVK010000209.1:0-3338 GCA_046754205.1 Thermodesulfobacteriota bacterium | reverse complement strand
GAGGAGATAGTGCGTCTGAAGAGCCACCTGGAGATGTTCAGAGGCTACCTGGAGGCTTCCGAGCCCGTCGGCAAAAGGCTCGACTTCCTCTGCCAGGAGATACTCCGGGAGGCCAACACCATTGCGAGCAAGTCCGGCGACCTGCGCATGACTCAGACCATAGTGGAGGTCAAGGGCGTGCTCGAAAAGATGAGAGAGCAGGTGCAGAATGTCGAATAAGGCGGAAAGGCCAGAGGGGATACCCTTTGTGGTCTCCGGGCCCTCCGGGGCCGGGAAGACCACGCTATACAAGATGGCGGTTGATTTCTTCGACGATTTAAGGCATTCTATCTCGTACACCACCAGGCCGCCCCGCCAGGGCGAGACCGACGGCGTGGAGTACCACTTCATAGACGACGCCGCCTTCGACCGCATGGTCGAAGAGGGCGAGTTCCTCGAATACGCCTGCGTGCACGGCCGCAAGTACGGCACGCGCGGGGCGGACCTCGATGCCCTGCTCGACGCGGGCAATGACGTTTTGCTCGAGATAGACGTCCAGGGGGCTGAAAAGCTCAGGAAGGCCATGGACCAGGGGATATACGTCTTCGTCATCCCCCCCTCCATAGAGGCCTGCAAGACGCGCCTCTCGTCCAGGGGGCTCGATACCCCCGAGGAGATAACGAAGCGGCTCAACATAGCCATAGAGGAGATCAAGAGGGCCCCCTTCTACGACTATATCATCGTCAACGACGAGGTCGAACCGGCCATTGAAAGGCTCAAGAGCATCATCACCGCGGAGAAGGCGCGTACCGTAAGGATGATGCCCACCGTAAAAGACCTCTTCAGCATCACCTGACGCTGGCGGCTTGGGCGGGCGGGTTGGGCGGTTTTTTTTGGGGGGGTGGGTTGTGGCGGGTTTGGGGCGGCATAGCAGCCGGCGCGGGACCATGCCGCGCCGGACGTATCGTACATATCATAGCGGAGGTATTGCAGCATGGCGAGAATCACGGTTGAAGACTGTCTGAAGCAGGTGCCGAGCCGTTTCGCCCTCGTGCACATCGCGGCCCAGAGGGCGCGCAGGCTCGTGAAGGGCGCAAGGCCGCTTATTAAATGTGACAACAAGTCGGTGGTCACTGCCTTGAGGGAGGTCGCCGAAGGGCTCGTGACCATCGAGACCGCCGAGACGGAAGGCGCCGCCTCTACGCAGGCCGAGTTGACGGCTGGCGAGGCCCCGGCCGCCGAGGCTGCCGAGGCCGCCCTCGTCGCCCCGGCTGAAGAGAAGCAGGAGGAGCAGGGGGAGGGTTAAGGGCCTCCAGGCGCTTTTACTTGAAAAAAAGAGGGACGCCCCCTGTGGGGGCGTCCCTCTTTCCTTTTGCTTTTCCCTCTTTAGCCCCCGCCCCCCTGCCACCCCCCTGTCCCCCCGGTCAATAGAGTTCGTTGAAGACGCTCAACAGGTGGGGAACCACCTGCTTCTTCCTCGATATCACGTTTTTAAGCTCCAGGGTGTGCTCATCGAGCCTCGGGTAGCCGAGCCCGGCGAGCACCTCCCTTTCCCCCACGACGAGCAGCAAACTGGTCCCCATCACTATGTCGGTGACGAGGAGCCCCGAGAGCAGGAGCCCCTTCTCGCGTCCCACCTTCCGGAGTTCTTCGAGGAGCCCTTCCTTCTCCGCGTAGAACTCGTCGAAGCCGATGGTCTCCACCTGTCCTATCCCGAAGCTCTTGCCCTTGACCTCGAAGACCTTGTGGTCCCCCCTTACCACGGCCTCGACGCCCCGCTTCTTTATGCTCGACGTGGCGGCGAATATCTTCTCGCCGAAGGCCCTGTGGTCGATGCCGGACCTCTGTTCGAGCCACAGCGCCGTATCGTGGTCCTTTTCCGTGGTTGTGGGGGACCGGAGGAGCACCGTGTCCGAGAGGACGCCTCCGAGGAGCAGGCCGGCGGTCTCCTTTTTTATCTCCACGCCCCGGCGCCTGTAGAGGTCGGCCACGAGCGTGGAGGTGGACCCCACGGGCTCACAGGTGAAGGGTATGGCGTGGCTCGTCGTAAAGTTGCCTATCCTGTGGTGGTCCACGACCTCCACGATGTTCGCCTCCTCCGCCCCGTCAACGGCCTGTCCGAGCTCGTTGTGGTCCACGAGGACGAGGTTGGTGCGAGAGGGCCTCAAGAGGCTCGTCTTCGTGACCAGCCCGGCGAGCCTGCCGTCATCGTCGAGCACGAGGAGCCCCGTGGTACCGCGCGTGAGCTTCCCTTTCAGCTCGTCGAGAGGGTCGTCCGGGTCGGCCGTTACGAAAGATGGGTCGCTTATGACGCTCGCCGGGGTGCTGAGCCTCACGAGGAGCGCGGTGGTGGCGGTATCGAAGGGAGAGACGACGACGCTCACCCCGCGCCCGCGGGCGGCCTCGAGGACGGCCCCGTCGACGGCGAAGCCTCCCGTGACCACCAGGAGCCCCATGCCCATCTCCACGGACTTGCTCTGGATGTCCATTCTATCGCCGACGATGACGGCGCAGAGGGCCGGGTCCTTGCGGCTCACCGTCTTTACGAAGGACCCCTCGGCCATCGCCCCCACGAAGACGGAGAGGGTTGCGACCTTGTCGGAGAGGTGGTCCACCACGGCCTCGGCGCCGAGGGTGGCGGCGATGTTCCGCGTCGAGGTGGTTACCTCTCTTGCGCTCTCCACGTCCATCTTGACGATGTGCCTGCGGGCGAGGTCCATGACCGTCACCACCCCCACGGGCCTGCCGCCGGGGTCGAGGACCGGGATGAACCTGATGCCCTGGCTCCTCATTACCTCCATCACCTTCTCGATGGGGGTGTCTTCGGCGACCGTCACCACGTCCGTGCTCATGACGTCGCGGGCCCTCAGGAAGACGTCGGGCAGGTACCTCGGGGGCTCGATGCCGAGGTAGTCGAGGATGAAGGAGGTCTGGGGGTTTAGGTCCCCGGCCCTTGCCGCCTCCACGTTCTCCATGCCCTCGGCCCTCTTGAGTCCGGCCAGGGCCATGGCCGAGCATATCGAGTCCGTGTCCGGGTTCTTGTGTCCGATGACAAAGGTCTGTGCTTTTTCCATCCGCAGGTGGCTCCTTATTCGGGCATGATACACCCTAACAACGCCGGGGCCGGGTTGTCAACCGTGAGTTGCGCCCTTTGGGGATTATGCTCTAAGGGGAAGATGCCCGCCGGCATTTCGTCTCCGGAGGCGGGCTATGGCGGGGGCCGGCGGCACCTTTCCGGCGCGGTGAGCGAGGGGCCGAACCCGGTCCGCCCCTGGCGGAGGGGTTCGAATCCATCCGAAGAAGTATGATTTAAAAAGGGGGGCAACGTCTTGAAACGCTGCCCCCCTATTCTGGCTCCC
>JBHHVK010000208.1:0-3342 GCA_046754205.1 Thermodesulfobacteriota bacterium | reverse complement strand
TGTCTTGAGCGCACCTGAAGCCGTAGCTGCTCGTCTTTGTCCTCGGGTGGAAGAATATCCTGTTGTAGGCCGGCGCGCTTATGCCGCACTTGTAGTTGGTGCAGTCGTACCATGAGCCGCCCTTCAATACCTTGTACCTCTCGCCGTAGTTCTCGTCAGGGTGGTTGTTGCCCGGGTAGGGCTTGTGCCAGCTCGCCGTCCACTCGAAGGCGTTGCCGGCCATATCGTACACCCCGTAGTAGGACTTGCCCTTCTCGAAGCTCCCCACTGGCAGCGTGTCCTCGTTGCCGTACTGAGGGGTGTTGGCGTAGTCCTTCTCGAACTTGTTTCCCCAGGGGAAGGTCCATCCCTCCGGGCCGCGAGCGGCCCTCTCCCACTCGTCGTCGCGGGGGAGGCGTTTACCCTCCCACTTGCAGAATGCGTCGGCGTCATACCAGGATACGAATACCACGGGGTGGTCCTCCTTGCCCGGGGGTATCCGGCCGTCTATCCAGTGGTCCGGGGCGGGCCTCCCGGTGGCGTCGACGAACCTCTTGTATCTCGCGTTGGTGACCTCGTAGACGTCGAGGTAGAAGGGCTTTATGGTCCTGGTGTGCTCCGGCTGGCTCTTGGGCCACCAGTCGTTCGAGCCCATGGTGAACTCCCCGCCGGGTATCAGGACCATCCGGTAGTGGGCCCCGCCGCCACGGGCCCCTTCGGCCCCCTCGTCCGCTGCGCCCGTCCGAGCCTTGCCGGAGGCGTCAGTGGCCGATTCGGCCCCGGCCATGGCTACCTTCAGGTAGGCCTCCATATCCGGGGTGCGGCCCTCTTCGCCGTCCGCCCTGTACCTGTCGTTTATGTCGAGATAGGCGTCGGAGAGCCCGGCGCCGTGGCACTCGTTGCATGTGTCGTCCCGGGAGTAGTCTATGGAGTAGGACCTGTCCGGGGTGTGGCAGTTGGTGCAACGGGGTTGGCCGGTCACGGGGTCGTAGTCGTCCTGCGAGGCCAGGGCCGTCCCCAGCCACAGGCATAAGCCGGCGGCAGCGACGGTGGCCGTAAGCATGAGTCTCAATGTCTTGCCCATCTATTTCCGTTTCCTTTTAAGGGTGACGTCTCGAATAATGCCGTGCTATTCCGTTTTCGCTTTACCGGGGCCAGCCCCCTCGGCCCCTGTCCTCGCCTTCTCCCTGCCTTCCGCGACCAGCCGCCTTATGTAGGCCAGGACGTCGCGGCGTTCCTTTTCCGAGAGTATCTCCTTCCACCTCGGCATGACCAGCTGTTCCCCGCCGGCCTTCCTCGCGATGCCGTAGGTGATGGACTTCAGGAGCTCTTCGTCGGACCTGCTCATCCTCTCCGTATCTTCCACGAAGTCCGGCGGGCGGGGGGAGATGGCCATGGTCACGCGACCGTCGCCGCGTCCCTCGCGGCCGTGGCAGTAGTGGCAGTACCGTTCGTAGACGACCTTTCCGGCGTCCGGGTCGCCCGCCGCCAGCCTGGCGGACGGTGCGGCGCCTTCGGCCTTCGGGGCCTCCCCCTTGGGCGCGTCCCCGCCCCCGCCGCCGGAGCACCCCGGGAGGGCGAAGGCGACGGCGAGCAGGAAGACGGCTATCGTCCCTTTCTTCGCTCCCGGCCGCAAAAGCGGGCCGAATGAGGTCCATCGCATCAGGCGGTGCACGTACGGCCCCTGGGCTCTCGGTCCCATGCTACTTTTCCGGCTTGGGCTTGAAGCGTTCCGACAGGTACTCTATCTTCGCGCCTTTCCTGAGCCCCTTGATCCAGCCGTCCCAGAGCCTCCTGTACTCCTTGGCCCGAAGCTCATTCCTGAGGTTGTCGAGATTGAGGTCCTCGTATTTTTTCTGCACCGGGGGTCTCTTCCCGGTCAACTTTACGACGTGAAAGCCGTAGATGGTCATGATCGGGCCTGCTATCTCGCCCGTCTTGAGGGGTTCGGCGGCTTCTTCGAGCTCGGGGGCGATGCTTCCCCTGTGGGTCCAGCCCATGTCGCCGCCCTTTTCGGCGTAGACGTCCTCGCTGACCTCCCGGGCGAGCCCCGCGAAGTCCTCACCGGCCACGGCCCTCTTCTTTATCTCAAGGGCCTTCTTCTTGACCTCGTTCCATGCCTTCTGGCCGCCGGCCGGGTCCGCCTTTATGAGGATCTCGCTTATGCGGATCTTCTCGGGCTCCTTGAACTTGCCGAGGTTTTTCTTGTAGTAGTTACGCATGTAGGCGTCGTTCACCATCTCCTCGGACTTCTTTCTGAACTCGTCCATCTTTTCCTTGCGCACCTTCTTGATGACGATCATGTACCGGACCTCCTCTTCGAGGTCCGCCATGGTCATGCCGCCCCTCTTCAGTATATCGTCGAGTTTCTGGCCCCTGGGTACGCTCTTTCTTATCCGGTCCATCTCCTTTTTGAACTCTTTCTTGCTGGTCTTGTCGAGCTTTATATCCTTGGAGTGCTCGTAGATGAGCAGGTCGTCTATGATGGAGTTGAGCGCCTTTCGTTGTATCCCGCGGAAGCGCTCGTCCGATACGGAGCTGTGGTAGCTCATCATGGGTATGAGGGTGGAGGTGACGCCGTCGACGTTCTTCCTGGTTATGTCCTTGCCGTTCACCCTCGCCACGACGGGGTCTGAAAGGTTGGGCCCGGAATTCTGCCGCGCGACGGCCGGCCCGGCGGTCATCACGGCCATGAGTGCACCGGCTACAACGAGTCTTGCAAAAAAGCTCAGCATGTCGGCATTACCTCCGAATTAGTTTTAATTTGGAATTATAATACAAAACGGGTCGATAATAAATCGAAAACCGGCATGTCTCTTCAGGGAGGGCGGCGCGGCGCCCCGCCTCCTCCGGCCCCGTCCCGGCCGTCTTCAGAGAAGTTCGACCGAAACCGCGCGATTCTTTAACGGATTATTCCCTTCAAAGCGCCCCGGGCCCGTCCCGCCGCCACGGCTTTCAAAGGGTGGGCGCGGGTGCATATCAATTCTATTCCGTCAGCTTAAAAGAGGGATTACTCGGTGATTAAAAGATTTTAACCTCCATGCCTTACGGCCCGTTCCGGCCGCCGCGGCCCTTCGGGGGCGCGTCCCGGCCGGGTCGTAAGGGAGTCCTGAACCCCCGGGGGCGAAAAAAAACGGGCCGGAAAACCGGCCCGTTTTTTTCGCCCGGTGGAAGGAGACCACCGAGGTCTGTTGATTGTTGCTTACTTGTTGTGGCAGGTCCTGCAGACACCGGAACCGGTGTTTCCGCCGACCCTTCTGAGGAAGAGACCGTCCGAGTGGGACTCGCCGCCCCAGGTGGACTCGACCTCGTCCCAGCTCTTGTTGGAGAAGTGCGGGTCGTGACAGCTGGAGCACTCGACCT
>JBHHVK010000207.1:0-3375 GCA_046754205.1 Thermodesulfobacteriota bacterium | reverse complement strand
GCTCGAGGAGCTCCTTGGGGTCCATCTCCATGCCGGCGTAGAACATGAGGAAGAAGATGCCGAACTCGGCCATGAGCTCGATGGGCTCGGAGGAGCCTACTATCCCGAGCACCGGGGGGCCGAGTATAAGCCCGGCCAGCAGCTCGCCGAGGATGACCGGGAGCCCGAACCTGGCGAAGAGCCTGCCGAGGACCCAGGCCACGGTCAGGATGAGGATCAGGGTTGTGATGAGCTGAGAGGTGAGCATGGCCGCAGTGCCGCCTTGTGTAAGATTTTCGGAGCGTTAAAAGGACCCCGGATTTCATTATAGACGCAGAACCGGGAAAATACAAACCCGGCCCCCCCGCCCCCCTCGCCCCCACGGCCCACCTCTCTTTTCAGAAGGTCATCACCTGTCCGCCTTCGGCCACCCAGCGGGCCAGGTCCAGGGTCTTTCCCACGACGGCCCCCTCGATGAAGTCCTCCTGCACGAGCCCCCTGGCGCTCGTGCAGGTAAGGCAGCTCCGCACCTCGACGCCCCTCGTCGCAAGCTTTGCGAGCATATCCCCTATGTTGTAAAAACCCCTGGGCGGCCTCTGGTCCTTCTTCGCCGCTGTAACGCTGTCGGCGTAGAGGAATATCCTCACCCGCCGCCCGGTCGAGAGCAGCGCCTCGCTGAGCCTCAGGGCGTTCCAGACCTTCTCGTTGCCGTAGGGGGCGTCCTGGAGCACTATGGTCACCGGTATCTCGTCGCTCATCTTCTGCATCCCTCCGTGGTTTTTTCTCTATATAACAGCCTCTACGCGTGCTTTGTCAAGGCCCCGGTGAAGCGGGCGCGCCGCCGCGTCCATCCCGGGCTTATCATCGCTTTTTTTAAGGTGTTGACAGCCCCTTCGCGGGAGGAATAAAATTGTTTTATGCCGCGCGCCGGATGGTTTCCTCCTTGCGGGGCGGCGCGCGGCGGACACAGTGGTGCCTCTATGCATATCGAGCTCAACATGGTCTCGCAATTCACGGCGAGGACACTCGTGGCCTTCGCCGTAAGCTGCCTTCTGTACTCCTTCTGGTGGTGGTCCGCCGTCATATCCTTCCCTCTGGTCATGGTCATCGGCAGCTTTCTCTGGAAGCCCAAGTGGGCGGTTCAGACGAGATACCTCGTGGAGACGAAGTCCCTCGACGTCCTGAGGAGCCTGTTTTTCCGCATGGTCATCCTCTACCTCTTCGGCTCGGCCGCCATCTTTCAATGGCACCTCGGTTCCTGGTACGGGTGGCTTGCAGGGGGGGCCTTGGGCGGCGTCCTCGCCTTCGCCATGGTGCGGGCCCAGAGACACTGGCTCGGTTTCAGGTCCTGACGCCCCTGCCCGCCCCCCCCTCCGCGGCCCAGCCCCCCCTGGTGGACGGGGTTTTTTACCCCCTCGCCGGTGATTATCCTTACAATTTCCCCTTTTATTATAATATAATAATATATTAATATCGGTTGACTCGACCGCGGCAGCTCCCTTCGGGGGTCCGGCCGCGGCAGGGAGCCTTATGGCCGTAGCAGCGGAGAAAAAGAAGATACTCGTAAGGGCGCCCAACTGGATCGGGGACGCGGTCATGTGCCTTCCCGCCGTCGAGGCCCTGAAGGCCCTTTACCCGGAGTCGTCGATTACGGTCCTTACCCGTCCGCCCGCCCTGCCCGTCTTCATGCACAACCCCGACGTCGACTCCCTGATGGAGTACCGCAGCGGCGACAGCCACGGCGGGGTCAAGGGAAAGATAGCGCTGGCCGGAGAGATAAGGCGAATGGGCTTCGACATGGCCGTACTCTTCCAGAACGCCTTTGACGCCGCCTTCGTCTCCTTCATGGCCGGCATCCCCGAGAGGGTGGGCTACGCCCGCGACTTGAGGACAAGGCTCCTTACAAGGCCCATAAAGGTCACTTCCGAGAACGCGGGAGGACACCAGATATTCTACTACCTGAACATCGTTAGGGAGATCGGGGGGTCCGTTGCAGAGGGCCCGGCGCCCCCGGCGCCCCGCATATATACGAGCCCCGAGGAGCGCGCCTGGGCCGGGAAGTTCCTGGCGGACAACGGCCTTGGGGACTCGCTCCTCGTAGGGGCGGCGCCCGGGGCGAGCTACGGGCCGGCCAAGAGGTGGTCCCCGGAGAGCTTCGCCAGCGTCTTGAACATGCTCGCCGGCGACTTTGGCGCCGTGCCGGTGATATTCGGCGGCAGGGACGACGTCGAGCCCTGCACGGACGTGGCCCGGGCCCTTGACGCGCGGCACCTGAACCTCGCGGGCTCCGTAAGCCTCCGTCAGTTCATCGCGCTCCTCTCCGAGATGGCGCTCTTCGTGACCAACGACTCCGGGCCCATGCACCTGGCCGCGGCCTCCGGGGTCCCGACGGTCGCCGTATTCGGCTCCACCGCACCCGAGGCCACCGGGCCCGTCGGCCCCTCCGCCGTCGTGGTCAGAAACCCCATCGAATGTTCGCCCTGCTTTGAGCGCGAGTGCAGGTACGGTCATTACAGGTGCCTCGCTTCGGTCCCGGTCGAAGACGTATACTCCGCCGGGGCCGGCTTTCTCGGAAGGCGCGCCGGGGCCGGGGGTGGTCCTTGACGGACAAGGGGCGCGAGGCCGCCGTCTTCCTCGACCGCGACGGCACCATAAACATCGACGTCGGTTATCTCTCCGACCCGGACGAGCTGAGGCTCATAGGCGGGGCGGCCCGGGCGATAAAGAGGCTCAACGGCCACGGCATAAAGGCGGTGGTCATCACCAACCAGTCGGGGGTGGCGAGGGGGCTCGTTACCGAGGAGGACCTCGGCAGGATAAACTCCCGCCTCGTCGAGATCCTCGGCTCCCACGGCGCTGTCCTTGACGGCATATACTTCTGCCCCCACCACCCGGACGAGGGCTGCCGGTGCAGAAAGCCCGCTGCCGGCCTTGTGGAGAGGGCGGTCCGCGAACTCGACATAGACCCGGCGCGAAGCTACGTCGTGGGCGACAAGGCCGCCGACGTGGGCCTTGCCAGGGGCTCCGGCGCCAAGGCGGTGCTAGTCCTCACGGGCGAAGGGGCCGGGGAGCTCAAAAAACTCGCCGACCCGCCCGACTACGTGGCCGCGGGCCTCGAAGAGGCGGTAGACTGGATACTTGACGACATGGGCGCCTCTTCCGGCAGGGAGCCTTCAAGGCCCGGCCGCGGGGGGGGGGGTGGGGGTCTGGGGGCCCTAGCGCCCCCCGGCGGGACCCTAGTTTTATGGATGGCACCGGATGCGAGTCCTCATAATAAAACTTTCCTCCATAGGCGACGTCGTCCACACGCTCCCGGCCTTGAGGTCCCTCAGGAGGGGTTTCGAGGCGAGCGGGGTGCGCGCCGAGATAGACTGGCTCGTGGAGGAGCCGGCGAGC
>JBHHVK010000206.1:0-3378 GCA_046754205.1 Thermodesulfobacteriota bacterium | reverse complement strand
GACTCCACCGCGCTGTCGAGCCCGAAGCCCACAAGGGCTATCGACCCCGCCAGAATCCCCGCCAGAATGGAAAAGAGCCCCTCACAGACGTTGTATCCCACGGTGAAGTACTCGAGGTATATGGCCTTTTTGTGTGGTTCCATCGCTTAAAGGGAAAAAAGCGGGCGGGCCCTTACAAGTGCCCGCCCGGAGGTTTAATCTGCGGATATTATGACGCTGCGTCAGGCCCCCTGGAGCCTCCAGCACTCCATGGCCTCTTCCACGTCCAGCTTGCTGCCTATGATGAGCGGGGTCCTCTGGTGGAGCTCGGTGGGGGTAATATCCATTATCCTCTCGTCCCCGGTGGAGGCCATGCCCCCGGCCTGCTCGACTATGAAGGCGAGCGGGTCCGCCTCGTACAGGAGCCTGAGCTTGCCCTTGGGGAACTTCCGGTCCCCGGGGTAGAGGAAGACCCCGCCCTTCAAGAGGTTTCGGTGGACGTCCGAGACGAGCGAGCCCACGTACCTCCCCCTCATCCCGTCCTTCTTGACTTTTTCGATGTAAGCGGCGGTGCCGGGGTACCAGTGGCTCGCGTTCCCCTCGTTGGTGCTGTATATCCGGCCCTTCTCCGGTATCTTTATGTCCTGGTGGGACAGGAGGAACTCGCCCACGCTCGGGTCGAGGGTGAAGCCGTGGACCCCGTGGCCGGTGGTGTAGACGAACATGGTGGAGGAGCCGTAGAGTATGTATCCGGCGGCGACCTGCTCCGAGCCGGGCCTCAGGAAGTCCTCGACCGAGGCCTCCCGCCCGGATGCGCACCTGCGCAGGGAGAATATCGTCCCCACGCTTATGTTGACGTCTATGTTGGAAGAGCCGTCGAGGGGATCGAAGAGCAGGAGGTAGTGGCCCTTGGGCAGGCTGCCGTCTATCTTGATTGTCTCCTCGCACTCCTCCGAGGCCATGCCCGCGAGCTGGCCGCCGTAGCTCATGGTCTGGATTATGGCCTCGTTGGCGTAGACATCGAGCTTCTGGACCTCCTCGCCCTGTACGTTCTCGAAGCCCGCCGCTCCGAGGATGTCAAGGAGCCCGGCCTTGTTGACTTCCCGGCTGATGAGCTTGGCCGCAGTGACGAGGTCTGAAAACAGAGAGGTGAAGTTTCCCGAAGAGCCGGGGTTTTTTCGCTGCTCCTGTAGCAGGAACTTCGTTAGCGTCATTCCTACCGCCATAGACTCCTCCTTGGTTTGTCCGCCCGCGGCGCGCTCCGGCGCCCCGCCGCGTCGGGATTCCACGGTATGCCTCCGAAACGCCCCGGAAACAGGCCGTCGCCCATATGCTCCGGATCCCCCGGGTTATCCCGGGCTAAAAGGCCGTATTCGCCGACCGGGCCGCCGGGAAGGTGAACCCGGCCATCTCGGTAACGGTTATAAGCCCCGGATGGTCTTCCTCCTCGAGCAGTATCTTTCTGACGTTGCCCTGCCAGAGCCTTATGAAGAGCTCCTTGTCCTCGGCCGAGGCCGTCCCCTGTATGACGCCCTGGCTGAGTTCGCTCATCCTCGGGTCGCCGGAGATGGCCTGGGGGCTGTAGGTGACCTTGACCGTCCTGCCCGTATCCTCGCGCTGGAAGATGAAGGCGTTGAACTCGGGGTTTTCAGGGTCGAAGAAGAGCTTGTTCTTCCGCCCCCACCTGCCCCCGAGGCCCTTGAACCCGGTGGGGCCCGAGGCCCCGGTAATGAGCGAGATTACCTGGGCCTGGGGGCCGTAGGCGAGGTCCTCGGGTCCGCCCTTGACGAGGACCTTTATGGACCCCCTCACCGGGGTGTCGTCCCCGTAGAGGGCCTTAAGGGCGCGCGCAGTAATCCTGTACGCCCCGGAGACGGCCGGACAGGAATGGCCCGCGAGCTTTACGGCGTCGGTGTAGTTGAATACAAAGGGCTCGCCTTCCTCCTGGGCGCCGAGCACGTGGGCGAGAGGGTCGGTGAGCCGTATGGGCTCGACCTCCTCGAAGAAGTCCTGCTTCCATCTCGTGGTTTCCATGGGCATTGTTATTGCTCCTTGTGGTAGTGGCGACTTGTAGGGGGAGATGGACATTTTACAAAAAAAACCGCTGAAAGTCGAGGGTTTTGGACGCCGCAGGCCGGGCCCGCGCCAGGGGGCCGCCCTTCAATGGCTGCAAGCCCCGGTTTATCAAGCTTTTTTTGGCCGGGGCCGCACCGCACGAGGGCGGGTTTTTAGAGAGGCCCCCCGGGGTATTCCTCTTGACATCCCTATGGTTGGCCATATATTAAATTTAAAAAAATTCCGACATGGCGCTCTAAATCGTATATAATAGAAAAAACCGAGAAAAGGCGACCCTTCATCGGCGGCCCGGAGCGGGCTGCAGTCGCGGGCCTGCAAGCAGGAGGTTTTTCGGGGATGGACGAGTTCAAGGACGGGAAAGAGATCCGTGAGTACGTCATCAGGTGGCTCAGCGCCGGCTCCTCCGGAAAAGACGACCCCCGGCGGACGACGGCGGGCCTCGCCGTGGCCGGAAAGAGGGTCGATGCCATACTCAGGACACTGCACGGAGAGAAGAACGCCCCCGGGGCGCAGGACCAGGCCGCCCCGGCCGTGGCCGAGGGGACCGCACATCAGACCAAACCAAAGGAGATATAGAGAGCGATGGACGTCGATCAGCAGATAATGTTAGAGGACTACAAGAAGGACCTCCTTGAGATACTCTACGCGCGCAGCTTTCAGCTCGACCCGGACAAGGGGTTTACGCTCGCCAGCGGCGCCAAAAGCGACGTATACATAGACGTGAAGAAGACGGCCCTCTCCGCCGAGGCGATGGAGCTCGTGGGCTACGCCTTTTTCGTAAAGCTCAAGCTCGAGCCGGTGGACTGCGTCGGCGGGCTCACGCTCGGCGCCGACCCGCTCGCCTACGCCGCCGCACTGGTGAGCACCATGCACGGAAAGTACCTCGACGCCTTCGTCGTCCGCAAGGAGCCCAAGGCCCACGGCACCCAGAAGTGGATAGAGGGAAACGTCCGCGAAGACGCCTGGGCCGTGATAATCGAGGACGTGGTGACCACCGGAGAGTCGACTATCAAGGCCATCGAGAGGGCGCGGGAAGCGGGCATGCAGGTAAGGAAGGTGATAGCCTTCGTCGACAGGGAAGAGGGCGGAAAGGAAAGGATAGAAAAGGAAGGCCACGTCAAGTTCGACTGGATCTTCACAAAGAGCGACCTGCTCGAAGTCCACGAGAAGCACGAAGAGGAGAAGAAAAAGGAGGAGGCCGAAGAGGAGATGTTCTGAGGTCGACCCCCTCCCGATGGGTGGAGTCTTCCATGCCAGGCCTTTTCGAACTCGATGCTTTATCGGGTTCCATCAAAGCCCCGCCTTCCTTCATCGAGGCGGGGT
>JBHHVK010000205.1:0-3388 GCA_046754205.1 Thermodesulfobacteriota bacterium | reverse complement strand
GTAAGTGGTCGGGGCGAGAGGATTTGAACCTCCGACCCCCTGCTCCCAAAGCAGGTGCGCTACCAGGCTGCGCCACGCCCCGTAAGAGCCGAATATTGATATTTAGCATAACAGTGGGGGGGCTTGCAAGCTGTTTTTTCCCGGTGAGATAACCCCCGGGCAGACGGAAGGGCCCGGCCCGGCGGCGCGCCAGAAATCCCTTGACAGCGCGCGTCTTTTTGTATACTGTATACAATATGCCGGAAAGGACGGGGCTTTAGAGGACATTTGCAGGGGGAACTTCCGCCCCCCCCCGCAGGCGTGGGGTATGGCCGGAGTTTCCGAGGAGAGGGGCCCACCCCGGGTTTTTCAAATCCGCTATAATAGATAAATCGATAGCTTTCCTGCGGCGCAGGCCTTTTGCCGCCCCCTGTTTTTCTCTCCGAAGGCTTGTCTGGCCAGGCCCCCGTTCAAGCGGCGGATAATCATTGATCGCGAGCTTCGCCCCTGTTCCGGCCGGAAGAACCGGGGGCGCGCCCTTTCCGGCCCTCAGGGGCGCTGGTGTCCTGTCCCCTGCCGCGCGGCGGCGGGCGGACAAAGATAATTCACGAAAATAAAGAATATCAAGGAGCGGAGATGGCCCGGAAAAAGATTACCGTCGTTGGAGCCGGACACGTGGGGGCCACGGCGGCCATGTGGCTCGCCATCAAGGAGCTCGGTGACGTGGTGCTGCTCGACATCGTCGAGGGTGTGCCCCAGGGCAAGACGCTCGACCTCGTGGAGGCCTCTCCGGTGGAAGGTTTCGACGCCGGGCTCAAGGGGACGAACGACTACGCCGACACCGCCGGCTCGGACGTGGTCATCGTCACGGCCGGGCTTCCGAGAAAACCCGGGATGAGCAGGTCCGACCTCATCTCAAAGAACGTGGGCATAATAAAGGACGTGGTGGGCAATATCGTCAAATACTCACCCGACGCCTGCCTTCTCATTGTCACCAACCCGCTCGACGTCATGGTCTACGTCGCGTGGAAGGTTTCGGGGCTCCCGGGCAACAGGGTCATGGGGCTCTCGGGAGCGCTCGACGGCTCGCGCATGAGGTCGTTCATAGCCATGGAGCTCGGCG
Source organism: Thermodesulfobacteriota bacterium (assembly GCA_046754205.1). GTDB lineage: Bacteria > Desulfobacterota > GWC2-55-46 > GWC2-55-46 > JBHHVK01 > JBHHVK01. The sequence continues at coordinate 2,286 of JBHHVK010000205.1, read as the reverse complement.
TCTCGGTCGAAGACGTCCAGGCCATGGTCATCGGCGGGCACGCCGACGAGATGGTCCCGCTTATGAGCTACTCCTCGGTCTCCGGCATACCTGTCACCCGGCTTCTGACCGGCGAGCGGATAGACGCCATAGTGCAGAGGACCAGGACGGCCGGGGGCGAGATAGTCGGGCTGCTCAAGACCGGCAGCGCCTATTACGCACCCTCGGCCGCCGTCGCCGAGATGGCCGAGTCGATATTGAAGGACAAGAAGCGCGTGATACCCTGCGCGGCCTACTGCGACGGGGAGTACGGGGTGAAGGGGATGTTCGTTGGCGTGCCCGTGAAGCTCGGCGCGGGCGGCGTGGAGGAGATACTCGAGGTGGACCTCTCGGACGCTGAGAGGGCCGCCTTCGACGAGTCGGTCTCGGCCATAAGGGGGCTCATCGAGGAGCTCGACCTGTAGGGCGCCGTAGAGGCGAAGGAGTAGGAGGCGGCCCGGGCCGTCCTTTAGAAAGGTTTTTTCGAGAGTTGAGAAAGATTTCCACTGAAGATATTACGAAGACCGTAAGGGACCTCTGCATGGCCGCGGCCTGCGACCTCGAGCCAGACGTTGCGGGCGCCCTCAAGGCCGCCGAGGCGGCGGAAGAGAGCCCGCTCGGCCGTGAGGTCATAGGGCAGATAATAACCAACTACGGTATAGCGGCCACCGAGGCGCGTCCCATGTGCCAGGACACGGGCATAACGGTGCTCTTCGTCGAGGTGGGGCGCGACGTGGAGATATCGGGGCCGCTCGACGTGGCCCTGAACGAGGGTGTGCGCCGGGGCTACGAGGAAGGCTATCTCAGAAAATCGGTCTGCGACCCGCTCACCAGGGCCAACACGGGAGACAACACCCCCGCGATCATCCACACGAGGGTCGTGGAGGGGGACAGGCTGAGGATAAGGATAGCCCCCAAGGGGGCCGGCAGCGAGAACATGAGCCGGCTGAAGATGCTCAAGCCCTCCGAGGGGGTCGAGGGTATAAGGGACTTCGTCGTCGAGACCGTCCGCGAGGCCGGGGGCAACCCCTGCCCGCCCATAGTCCTCGGCGTAGGCATAGGCGGGGACTTCGAGATGAGCGCCATACTCGCCAAGAAGGCTCTCTTGAGGCCCGTGGGCACGGCCAACGGGCGCGAAGACGTGGCCGCCATCGAAAGGGACCTGCTCGAAAGGGTCAACGCCCTCGGCATAGGCCCCATGGGCTTCGGGGGCACGGTTACGGCGCTCGCGGTGCACGCGGAGGTCCATCCCTGCCACATAGCGAGCCTGCCGGTGGCCGTCAACATCCAGTGCCATGCCGACAGGCACAAAGAGGCCGAAATCTGATATGCCGCGGCCGCGGACGGGCCTCAAAAGGGGCGCGGGCCACGGCCGCGAAAGACGGGGCTGATTAATGACCGAACCTGTAAGACTCACACCGCCGCTCTCCGACGAGGACGTTCTAGGGCTTCGGGCCGGGGACAAGGTCCTCATCACCGGGGTCCTCTACACGGCCAGGGATGCGGCGCACAAGAGGCTCGTCGAGCTGCTCGACGGCGGGGGCGAGCTTCCCTTCGACGTCAGGGGCCAGGTCATCTACTACGTCGGGCCCACGCCGGCCAGGCCCGGAGCCGTCATCGGCTCGGCCGGGCCCACCACGAGCGGGAGGATGGACGCCTACGCCCCGAGGCTCATAGAGCTCGGTCTCAAGGGCATGGTGGGCAAGGGCGCGAGAAGCGCAGAGGTCAAGGAGGCGATGCGCGCCCACAAGGCCGTCTACATGGCGGCCGTGGGCGGGGCGGCGGCCCTCATAGCGAGGTCCATCAGGAAGGCCGAGGTCATCGCCTACGAGGACCTCGGCCCCGAGGCCGTCAGGAGGCTCGAGGTCGTGGACTTCCCGGCCATAGTGGTGAACGACGCCCACGGGGGCGACCTCTTCGAGGAGGGGGTGGCCAAGTACAGGAGGAGCGGCTGAATTGAAGATAAAGCTTACGAGAGAGGCGATAGGGGGGTCGGACGTACAGTACGTGGAGCGCATCTCCGGAGAGGTGATGATGCGCTGCTACCAGTGCGGCAACTGCTCCGGCGGGTGCCCGGTCTCCTTCGCCATGGAGGTCCCTCCGACGCAGGTGATGAGGCTCATGCAGCTGGGCCGCGTGGAAGAGCTCATGGAGGCGAATACCATGTGGCTCTGCGTTGGGTGCCTCCAGTGCTTTTCGAGGTGCCCCCAGAGCGTGAGCGTGGCCAACGTCCTCGAGGCCCTGAGGCAGATAACGCTCCGCAAGGGC
>JBHHVK010000204.1:0-3392 GCA_046754205.1 Thermodesulfobacteriota bacterium | reverse complement strand
AGTCTCCCTTCACCTCGTCATGGCCCCTCTGCATGGCCTGGAGGTTGCCCTCGATGACCTTGGGGCCGTACTTCTTGGAGTAGTTTTCTTTGAAGTCGTTCTTGATGGCCTCGAGGGTTACGAAGTCCGTCACGGCGGAGAGCGCCCCGAGCATGGGTGTATTGGGCATGACCCTGCCGATGGTCTCGAGCGAGATCGTGGTGGCGTCGAGCGTGTAGACGTGGGCCGGCTTGCCGTCGAGGTCGAGCTCGGAGCGCAGCTCGCCGGGGCCCTTGTTGGTGTTTATTATGAAGACGGCGTCCTCCGGGGCCCCCTGGCAAACGTTGACCACCCCTATGAGGGTAGGGTCGGCTATGAGTACGTACTTCGGGTTCGTCACCTGGCAATGAAGCCTTATGGGCGTGTCGGAGAGCCTGTTGTAGGCCCTCACCGGGGCGCCCATCCTTTCGGGGCCGAACTCAGGGAAGGCCTGAACGTATTTTCCTCTTCCGAGGCAGGCCTCGCCGAGGACCTTGGCGGCGGTGACCACCCCCTGCTGGGCCCTTCCGTGCCACCTCACTTCTATGTTCTTTTCCATAAAAGGGTTCCTCTCTACGGTTTTGTTATCCGGCCCATGAAGGCGCCGCATGACGCTTTACGGAGCGGCAAAAAAGCCCTGCGAAACACTCCCTGCGGCCCGGGGCGTCAGCCGTAGAAGTCGTGTCTTCCCTCGAGGGCGCGGCCGAGGGTCGCCGGGTCCATGTACTCGACGAACCCGCCCACGGGCACGCCCGTGGCGAGCCGGGTTATCTTCACGCCGAAGGGTTTGAGCGTTTCGGCGAGGTACGCGCTCGTGGCCTCTCCCTCGGGGTCGAAGCCCGTTGCGAGTATCACCTCCCTGACCGCGCCGGAGGCGACCCTCCGGCTCAGTTCGCCTATGCGGAGGTCATCGGGCCCCACGCCCTTCAAGGGCGAGAGGCTGCCGTGCAGGACATGGTAGGCGCCCCTGTATCCGCCCATGCCCTCGAGCGCCGTCATGTCCTTGTAGTCGGATACCACGCAGACGGTCGCCGGGTCTCTCGCCGGGTCGCCGCAGGTCCCGCAGGGGTCGACGTCCGAGAAGGTGAAGCAGACCGAGCAGAAGGAGACCTTCTCTTTTACCTCGGCAAGCGCCCCGGTAAGCTCGTCCACGTAACCTTCTTTCGTGTTGAGTATGAAGAGGGCCATCCTGGTGGCGGACTTCTCGCCGACGCCGGGAAGCCTCGACAGCGCCTTTATAAGCCTCAATATGGGCTCAGCGTACTGCATATGCCTCTTCGGGACGCGTCAGAAGAGGCCGGGGATGCCGCCCCCGAGCCCCCCGCCGAGCCCGCCCGTAAGCTTACTCATCTCCTCGGAGACCATCTCCTTGCTCCTCCTGTACGCCTCGTTGACGGCGGCCACCACGAGGTCCTGGAGCATCTCCACGTCCTCCGGGTCCACGACCGACGGGTCTATCTTTATCGAGACGAGCTCCTGGCCGCCGTTGACCGTGGCGGTGACCATGCCGCCGCCGGACGAGGCCTCGCAGTTCTTCTTGGCGAGCTCTTCCTGCATCTTCGCCATCTTTTCCTGCATCTTCTGAGCCTGTCTCAGGAGATTGCCGAGCTGCTTATTGGACATTTTGCCTCCTGCGGTCCTCTATGATCCGTCCGTCGAAGAGGCGGACCGCCTCGGTTATCAGCGGGTCTGTTTCGGGCCTCTTTCTCCCGCCGCCCCCGGGGCGGACCTCCCCGTGCTTGAACTCTATCTTTACCGGGCCATTGAAGTACTCGAGGCCGCACTCTTCGAGGAACCCGACCTTGGACTCGAAGGTGCCGCAGGCCCCGGCGCTGCCGGCTATGATGACCTTGCCCCCGGCTACCGCCACGTCCACCGCCTGGAACCTGCCCGCGAGCGCGCCGTCTCTTTCGGAAACGAAGCCGACGAAGCCCGCCGCGCAGTCCCCTGCCGCCTCCGGGGGGGGCGTGGGGGGCGGGGGGGCCGCCTTTTTCACCTTCCCGTCATCGACCGTGGCGGGGGGGGCGGTGTAGGGCGCGCCCGCCTCTGACGCCGAGGCGGGCGGGGCGGCCGAAGCCGCGCGCCCGGAGGACCCGTAGCCCGCAGGACGCGCGCGGCGCGCGGCCGAGGCGCCTCCGCAGCGGGCGAGGTCTTCGAGCCTTGAGATGACCTGCCCTATGGGCACGAGGTCGGTGGTGTGGGCGGCCCTCAACAGGGCCATCTCAAAGGAATACCTGGGAAAAGCGGACCTCGAGACCTCTCCGTAAGCCGCTGCGATTACGCTGAAAAGTATCTGTAGCCGCTCGGGGGTGACGCCCTCGGCCAAGTCAGCGAGACGCTTCAGCTCGCCGCCGTCGAGGTCGGTGAGGGGGTCCGCGCCCGAGACTTTCATGACGGTCAGGTCTCTTATGTATTCGAGGAGGTCGGCACAGGCCTTCTTTAAATCATAACCAAAATCATATATCTTTTCAACAATATTCAGACACTCCCCGGAGTCCCCGCCGACCACGGCGGCCAGAAGGCCGGTAAGGATGGTCCTGTCCATCAGGCCGAGCGAGCTTGCCACGTCGGCCGCCCTTACCTCGCCGCCGGAGTAGGCCACCACCTGGTCGAGGAGGCTCTGGGCGTCCCTGAGGCTCCCGTCCGCCTCGCGGGCGATGGACACCAGGGCGCCCTCCTCGTAGCCAATGCCCTCCTTTTCCATTATCTCCTTCAGGCGTCCATATATCTCGGCCGTGGGGATGCGCTTGAAGTCGAACCTCTGGCACCTGGAGAGGATGGTGGCCGGGATCTTGTGGACCTCGGTGGTGGCGAAGATGAAGACGGCGTGGGGGGGCGGCTCCTCAAGGGTCTTGAGGAGCGCGTTGAAGGCCGAGGTGGAGAGCATGTGCACCTCGTCTATGATGTAGACCTTGTATCTGCCGCCGGCGGGCACATAGCGCACGCTCTCGCGGAGCTCCCGGACGTTATCGACGCTGGTGTTGGAGGCCCCGTCTATCTCGAAGACGTCCACGCTCGTGCCCGAGGCTATGGACCTGCAGCTGTCGCAGGAGTTGCAGGGCTCCGGCGTTGGCCCCTTTTCGCAGTTAAGGCACTTGGCGAGGATCCTCGCGGCCGTGGTCTTGCCAACGCCCCGTGGACCCGAGAAGAGGTAGGCGTGGGCGATCCTCCCCGAGGAGACCGCGCCCGTGAGGGTGCGAGTTACGTGGGCCTGCCCCACGATCTCGTCGAAGAGGCCCGGTCTCCATTTCCTGGCTATTACAAGATAGGAAGACATCTCTGGCGGTTTCATCGGCCCCCGGAGTGAAGCCTCAAAAGACTTGCGGGCGCCGGTGATAGCCAGGCACCCTTGCGGCACATGGATAGAGCTGCTT
>JBHHVK010000203.1:0-3427 GCA_046754205.1 Thermodesulfobacteriota bacterium | reverse complement strand
CCCTGGCCATCCTCTTCATCATAATCGTCGCGCTCGCGGGCCTGGGGCTCGCCGTTGTGAACGCCCTCTATAAGTCCCCCTGGGGCACCTTCACCATAGCCGCCACCATACCCATAGCGCTGCTCATGGGCTTCTACCTCCACCGCGTCCGCCCGGGCCGCATCATGGAGGTGACCGTCATAGGCGTCGTGCTCCTGCTCGCAGCCGTCCTCGGCGGCGGCTACGTCTCCGGCTCCGCTGTCGAGCCGCTCTTCAACCACAACAGGGCCTTTCTCATCTGGGCGCTCGCCATATACGGCTTTCTCGCCTCGGTCCTGCCGGTCTGGATGCTGCTCGCCCCCCGCGACTACCTCTCCACCTACATGAAGATAGGCACTGTCCTGATACTCGCCGCGGGGGTGATATTCATGGCACCGGAGATACACATGCCGGCGGTGACGAAGTTCGCCGGGGGCGGCGGGCCGATAATCCCCGGCTCCATCTTCCCCTTCATGTTCATCACCATAGCCTGCGGGGCGATATCGGGCTTCCATTCGCTCATATCATCGGGCACCACGCCCAAGATGATAGAGCGCGAGTCCGACGTCAGGCTCATCGGCTTCGGCGCCATGCTCTGCGAGGGCTTCGTGGCCATCATCGCCATCGTGGCGGCCACGGTCCTCATACCCGGCGATTACTTCGCCATAAACACCCGCCTCGGCGCCGACGCGCTCGCTGCCATCGGTTTCCCGACGGCGCGCATAGCCGAGCTTTCCGAGACCGTGGGGGTCAACGTCGCCGGCAGGCCGGGCGGGGCGGTCTCTCTCGCCGTGGGCATGGCCTACATATTCTCGGCCCTTCCGGGCATGAAGGGGCTCATGCCCTACTGGTACAACTTCGCGCTCATGTTCGAGGCGCTCTTCATACTCACCACCGTGGACGCCGGCACCAGGGTCGCCCGCTTCATACTTCAGGAGTTCATGGGCAAGGTCTACAAACCCCTTGGACGCCACAATTGGACGCCCGGGACCATCATAACGAGCGCCGCCGTGGTGCTGGCCTGGGGCTTTCTCATCACCTCCGGGTCCGTCGGCACCATCTGGCCCATGTTCGGCGTGGCTAACCAGCTCCTGGCGGCTCTCGCCCTGAGCGTGGGCACGACGATTATCATAAAGATGGGAAAGGTGAGGTACGCCTGGACCACGGCCGTCCCCATGGTCTTCATGTTCGTCATGACCCTTACCGCCTCGTGGAAGCTCTTCTGGCTCTTCGCGGCCCGCGCCGCCGCCTCCGCGGACCCTTCGGTGGTCTTCACCTACAGGCTCGACGCCATGCTCGTGGCCCTCATGGCCGGGCTCGCCGTCGTCGCCATCGGCGATTCGGTCCTCAAGTGGTATGGCTGGCTCGCCGGCCCCGAGGTGACTGTCCCGGCCGAGGCCATTGACATCGACTGAGGCGGGCCACGGGGGGAAGGGGAGGCGCTTGACGGGCGGAAGATGAGGCGTTATAGTTGGACTGGTAGCATCCCATTCGGGCTCGGACAGTCGTGCCGGCCCGGCACGGAACTCCTTCACCGAGGGCGCACCTCGAATCAGCCACGGAAACCCACCCACTGACAACGCGCAGCGGAAAGATTAAACCCCCACGGCAAAAGGACCGAAAAAAGGGGCATGAATATGCCGCGGCCGGTTATCGGCCTTTTTGCCGCCATGGCGGTCCTCACGGCCTCCACGGCGGCCTCGGGCGCAAGGACGCCGGAGAGGGTCTATCAGAACCACTGGTGCGCCCGGGCCAGCGGGGTCACAGAGTTTACGCTGCCTGACAGGACGAGGGTGGACTGCCTGACTCGCGAGTTCGCCGTGGAGGTGGACTTCGCGCACAAATGGGCCGAGGCCGTGGGCCAGGCCCTCTACTACTCCATTCGCACCGAAAAGAGGCCGGGGATAGTCCTTATTATGGAGGGGGACAGGGATGAGAGGTTCCTCGAAAGGCTCCGCGCCGTCACCTCCGCCTCGGACATCACGCTCTGGACCATAACCCCTGCCGAGCTCGGACCTTAACCACCCCAGGGCAAAAAAAACAGGCCGGGGCCCCTGGTCAGGGGCCCCGGCCTCGTTCCCGATGCAGGTATGGTGTTAGGGTTTGTTGCGCTCGGGAACTCTCCGTATTCTTATTCGACCTCTACCTTTATCTTCTTGGGCTGCAGCTCCTTGGCCTTGGGCAGGTGGACGGTCAGCACCCCGTCCTTGAGGCTCGCCTTTATCTTGTCGGCCTCGACCTTGAAGGGGATGTTGACGCTCCTCGAGTAGGAGGCGTAGCTCCTCTCGGAGTAATAGTAGTGGTCTTCCTTGGTCTCCGTCTCGGCCTTCACCGCGCCGCTGATGTTGAGCACGTCTTCCCTGAGCGTGATGTCGAGGTCCTCCTTGGCAACCCCCGGCATGTCGGCCTTCACCACGACCTCTTTCTCCTTGTCGATGATGTCTATGGAGGGGGTGGCTATCGACCTGTCTCCGGTGAGCCTCCTCAACGGGGCCTCGAAGGGCCTCCTTGCGCCGGGGAACATGTCCTCCCATATCCTGTCCATTTCGTGCCTCATCTGCTCGAGGTCCCTGAGGGGATGCCATTTCTCTATAGTCATAGCGGTTCACCTCCTTGTATATGAGTTTTGCCGCAACTCTTTTCTAAGTAAAATATAGGCCCCGGTCCGGTGCATGTCAAGGGGCGGGAGGGGTAGGGGGGGCGTGGGGGCGAAAAGGGCCTCCGCCCGTGGTCAGCCCGGAGAGAGCCGACCCGCCCCCCGTCGTTACTTACCGGGGGCTCAGGATGAGCGCCGCCGCAAGGAGCAGACCGGTCAGGAGGTGGGCGAGGATTATCGACTTGATGGCCGGCAGGAGCCCCGCCCCCCCGGCGTAATGCCTCACGAGCCCCCTTACCCCTGCCGCCGCCGCCGGAAGGGAGGCGAAGGTTATGAGGGCGGGCAGAGGTAGATGGCCGAGGAGCAGGCCCGCGGCCACGCTTAGATAGGCCCCGGCGACCAGGGCCGCCAACCCGTAGCGCGCGTGAGCGGGGCCGAGCCTCACCACCAGCGTGCGTTTGCCCGTGGCGCGATCGGCCTCGTAGTCCGGGAACTCGTTTATGTAGAGGAGCGCGGTTATGAGAAAGCTCACCGGAAGGGAGGCGAAGAGGGCCTCGGCCGCGATAGAAGAGGTCTGTACGACATAAGACCCCGTTACCGCGAAGAGCCCGAAGTTGAGCCCCACGGTCAGCTCCCCGAGGCCCCTCCCGGCGAGGAAGATGGGCGGGGCGGAGTAGAAAAACCCCGAGAAGAGACCGGCGGCCCCAATGACGAGCACGAGCGGGGTCGTCTCGATGGCGAGCCATAGCCCTATGACCGAGCCCGCGGCCACGAGCGAGGCGCCGCGCCCCCAGGTGTAGGCGCGGGGGCTGT
>JBHHVK010000202.1:0-3445 GCA_046754205.1 Thermodesulfobacteriota bacterium | reverse complement strand
TTCGAGGCGAGCGTCGGCGGCGGGATACCGGTCATAAAGGCGCTCCGCGAGGGGCTCGTGGGCAACAACATAACCTCCATCTACGGGATAATAAACGGCACGGCAAACTACATTCTCTCCGAGATGAGCGAGCGCGGGGGCAGGTTCGAGGACGTCCTCGCCTCGGCCCAGAAGCTCGGCTACGCCGAGGCCGACCCCACCTACGACGTGGAGGGCATCGACACGGCCCACAAGCTCGCGATACTCATCGACCTCGCCTACGGCTCCTACATCTCCCTTGACGACATCTACACCGAGGGCATTACCTCGATAAACGAGCTCGACATAGGGTTCGCCAAGGAGTTCGGCTACGAGATAAAGCTCCTCGCCATAGCCAAGCGCTACACAGGCGGGAGGGTCGAGGCCCGCGTCCACCCCACCATGATACCGGCAGGCCACCCGCTGGCCGCCGTGGACGGGGCCTTTAACGCCGTCTTCATCCGTGGAGACTCCGTGGGCCCGGTGATGCTCTACGGCTACGGGGCCGGGATGATGCCGACGGCGAGCGCCGTGGTCGCCGACATAGCCGACATAGCGAGGAACATAAAGGCGGGCATAACCCGGAGGGTCCCCCCGCTCTCCTGCCCGGATGGCGAGGCGAAGGAGCTGGAGATAAAGGACATGGCGGACCTCGACATACCCTACTACCTGAGGTTCTCTGCCCAGGACAAGCCCGGGGTCCTCTCCAGGATTTCCGGAGTCCTCGGCGCCCACAACATAAGCATCTCGTCGGTCCTGCAGAAGGACCGGAAGATAGGCGGCGCCGTGCCGCTGGTGGTGACCACCCACCACGCCGCCGAGCACGAGCTGCGCTCCGCCCTCGGCGAGATAGAGGAGCTCGACGTCATAGACGGAAGGGCCGTATACATCAGAATAGAGGAGAACCTCGGTGCAGCTGACTAGAAAGGGACTCTGGGAGGGGGTCATAAGGGAGTTCAGGGACTTTCTTCCCGAGATAAAGGACGAGGCCATAACCACGTTGAGGGAGGGGAACACCCCGCTTGTAGAGGCCGCCAACATGAAGGACGTCTTCGGCGGCATCAGGCTCCTGTTCAAGTTCGAGGGGCTCAACCCCACGGGCTCCTTCAAGGACCGCGGCATGACCATGGCCGTATCCAAGGCGCGCGAGGAGGGGTCCGGGGCGGTGATATGCGCGTCCACGGGCAACACCTCGGCCGCCGCCGCCGCCTACGCCGCGAGGGCCGGGATGGACGCCTACGTGCTCGTGCCCGAGGGGGGCATAGCCCTGGGAAAGCTCTCACAGGCCATCATGCACGGCGCCACGGTCCTCCAGATAAAGGGGAACTTCGACGACGCGCTCAACATCGTCCGCGAGATAACCACGAGCCACCCCATCAAGATGGTCAACTCCGTAAACCCCTACAGGATAGAGGGGCAGAAGACCGCGGCCTTCGAGGTCTGCCACCACCTGGGCCACGCCCCCACCTACCACTTCCTCCCCGTGGGCAACGCGGGAAACATCACCGCCTACTGGAAGGGGTACAAGGAGTACGAGGCCGCAGGGCTAATATCGAGCCTGCCCAAGATGATGGGCTTCCAGGCCGAGGGGGCCGCCCCCATCGTACTCGGCCACCCGGTCGAAGACCCCCGGACCGTGGCCTCGGCCATAAAGATAGGCAACCCGGCGAGCTGGGACGGCGCCATCGAGGCGAGGGACGCCAGCGGCGGGGTCATTCAGGCCGTATCCGACGATGAGATAATAGCCGCCTACAAGCTGGTGGCCGAAAGGGAGGGGATATTCTGCGAGCCCGCCTCGGCCGCCTCCATAGCGGGGGCCAGGAAGCTCAGGGAAGAAGGGGTCCTCAACGACGGCGACACCGTCGTGTGCACGCTCACGGGCCACGGCTTGAAGGACCCGGACAACGCCATAGCAAGCTCGGCAAAACCGGCCGTGGTGGACGCCGACACCGGCAAGATACTCAAGATAATGGGATTTTGATTGGTCATCGGTTACCGGTTCTCAGCCATCCGATAACCGATAACGGACATCGGGCACATGAAATACGTAATCCTCATAGGCGACGGGATGAGCGACCTCCCGGTGGACTCCCTCGGGGGCAGGACCCCGCTCGGCCACGCCTCGACCCCCAACCTCGACCGCCTCGTCTCATGCGGCAGGCTCGGGCTCTTCGCGAGCGTGCCTGACGGTTTTCCCCCCGGCTCGGACGTGGCCAACCTGAGCATCCTCGGCTACGCCCCTGAGAAGTACTACACCGGGCGGGCCCCGCTCGAGGCCGCCTCCATCGGGGTCAGGCTCGGCCCCGGGGACGTCGCCTTCAGGTGCAACCTCGTAACCCTCACCGAGCGCGAAGGCGAGACCCTGATGGACGACTACTCGGCGGGACACATCTCAACCGGGGAGGCCGCGGAGATAATCACGGCCCTCGACCGGGCCCTCTCGGACGAGGGGGTGAGGTTCTACCCCGGCACCTCCTACCGGCACCTCATGGTCTGGGAGGACGCCCCCGACCTCAAGGGGCTTGAGGCCACGCCGCCGCACGACATATCGGACAGGTCCATAGAGGGCCACCTTCCAAGGGGGCCCGGAGCCAGGAAGCTCGCCCGGATCATGGCCCGCTCGCGGGATATCCTCCGCGACAGCCCGGTCAACAGGGTCCGCCTCACGGCCGGCCGGAAGCCCGCCAACTCGACCTGGCTCTGGGGCTTCGGCACGGCCCCGCGGATGCCCGCCATGCGCGAGCGCTTCGGCGTGGAGGGCTCCATAATCTCGGCCGTGGACCTCATGAAGGGCATAGGCATATACGCCGGCTTAGAGGTCCTCGACGTCCCGGGGGTCACCGGCTACATCGACACCAACTACCAGGGCAAGGTCTCCTCCGCGCTCGCCTCGCTCGAGAGCAAAGACTTCGTCGTAGTCCACGTCGAGGCCCCGGACGAGGCCGGCCACCAGGGGAGCCTCGAGGACAAGCTCACGGCCATAGAGGACTTCGACGGCAAGGTCGTCGGCCCCATGCTCGATGGCCTCAAGAAGTTCGGCGACTTTACGGTCCTCGCCCTCAACGACCACCCCACGCCGGTGGCCTTGAAGACCCACACCTCCGAGCCCGTCCCCTTCGTCCTCTGCAGGTCAGGGGACCTCGCCGCCGGGGGGGGAGGGGGCGGCGGCGGGGGCGGCGGCGGGGGCGGCGGCCAGGTCTTCTCCCCGGCCTTCTCCGAAGAGGCGGCCGCCGGAACGGGGCTCCGCTTCGACGACTGCGAGCGCTTCATCGAAGAGTTCTTCGGCCAGCCGGCAAGGGTATGAGAGAGAGGCGCGGGGGGGCCCCCGGGGGGCGCCCCCTACAGAATGATATTGAAGGGCCCGCGGCGCTTGCCGCGGGCCCTTTTTTATCGGGATGCTGAACCGAGTTCAGCATGACAGTTGACG
>JBHHVK010000201.1:0-3451 GCA_046754205.1 Thermodesulfobacteriota bacterium | reverse complement strand
AAGGCCAACCCGAAGATAAATTTCTACAAGGGGGACTTCTCCAACACGCTCTTCATGAAGAGCATCGAAGAGACCTTCGACATAGGAGTCGTCTTCGACATACTCCTCCACCAGGCGCCGCTCCTGAACACCCTGAACCTCATGCTCGAAAAGATTGAAAAGAGGATATGCATCGTCCAGCCCATGCTCGTGGAGCAGAAGCTTCCCAACGCGCTCGTCTATCTCCCCGGCAACACGGAGACGAGGAGGCTCTATCCGCTCGAAAAGCCGGACAAGGACCACAAGGTCTTCGACGTATCAGAGGTAAACCAGTCTCACTGGCTCTGGGGGATGACCACCTCTTTCCTGACGTCCGCGCTCAAGGGAGAGGGCTTTGAGATAACCTGCAGCGAGAAGTTCGGCAGACTGCCCAACAAGAACTGGTTCTGGTGGGGCTGCGTGGCCGAACGGAAGCATGTGAACCCGTCGCACTGGAGCCGTACAACCCCGACGCGCGACCTCTATTTTCCGGAAGGATGGTAGCCGAGCACGGGCGGTTGCATGAAACTAAGAACCTTTATCATCGTCCTTAACTGGAACGGCTGGCGGGACACCGTGGAGTGTGTCGAGTCCCTCGGGAAGATAGATTGCCCGGACTGCACGGTGCTCATCGTGGACAACGGCTCGACGGACGGCTCCGAGAGGGTCCTGAGGGAGAGGTTTCCCGATATCGAGCTTCTCCAGACAGGCGGCAACCTCGGTTTTGCCGGAGGCATGAACTTCGGCGTCTCTCACGCGCTCGGAGAAGGGGCGGAGTATGTGATACTCCTCAACAACGACACGGTGGTGGACGCGGCCTTCGCCGGCGAGCTCCTTGCCGCGGCCCGGGGGCACCCGGAGGCCGGCATCCTCTGCTCCAAGATCTACTTCTACGACCGGCCCGACGTCCTGTGCTACGCCGGGGCGGGTTTTTCAAGGGCCCTCGGCTGGGGGCGCCTCAGGGGTTACGGGCTCAAGGATGACGGCCGGTACGACAGGGTCGAGGAGACGGAACGCCCGTCGGGCTGTTCCATGATGGTCACGCGCAGGTTCTGCGAGGAGGTCGGGCTCCTCGACGAGCGGTACTTCTGCTACGTCGAGGACACGGACTGGGGGATGAGGGCGGCGCAGAGGGGCTTCCGGGTGCTCTTCGTCCCCTCTTCAAAGGTATGGCACAAGGTGTCGAGCTCGACGGGGGGAAAGTCCACCGCCGTTTCCCTCTACTATAACGTAAGGAACATCCTGCTATGCCTCGACAAGAACGCACCCCTTCCCTTTCCGGCGGGCCTGCTACGGGGGGCGTCGGTCCTGTCCACGAGCCTTATGAGCCTCTTTACGATGGGCATACCCAGGGGCCTGGGCATCAGGCGCATCTACCAGGGCGCGAGGGATTATCTCCGGGGGAGGTTCGGAGAGTTCAGGGGCTGAAGGTTGGCGGACGTTGAAGGGGCGATGATGAACGTTCTTGTTGCGGCAGAGGCGGCAGGGCCCGTTTCCCACGTCCCCGGCCGGTCGGCTGAAGGCGCCCGGACTCGTCCATGAAAAAGAGGCTCAAGATACTCCACGTCGCGCCCTACTATTACCCTGCGTGGTCCTACGGCGGCATACCGAGGGTGGTCTATGAGCTTACCACGGAGCTCGCGCGCCGGGGCCATGACGTGACGGTCTGCACCACCGACGTGCTGGACAGCTCATCGCGGTACGGCGTAAAAGGCAGAGAGGCGACGGTGGACGGCGTAAAGGTTCACTACTTCAGGAACCTGAGCAATCGGCTTGCGTACCGCTACCAGCTCTTCATGCCGACGGGGCTCCGGAGGTTTGTCGCCGCCAATATTTCGAGGTTCGACGTCGTGCACCTCAACGGCCACCGCAACCTCTTGAACAACGTGGTCCGACGCCATGCGCTCAGGGCCGCAAGGCCCTATCTGCTCTCGGCCCACGGCACGGTGGCGAGGTTCGAAAGGAGGATACTCGCCAAGGTGGTTTTCGACAAGGTCCTCGGTGACAGGGTGCTGAGAGACGCCGCCGGGTTCGTGGCTGTCTCCGGGGCCGAGGTGAGACGCTACGAGGAGATGGGCGTTGACAGGCAAAGGGTTACGGTCATCCATAACGGCCTCGACCCAGGGAGCTTCAAGGACCTGCCGCTCGCCGGCCGATTCAAGAAGGCCCGGGGCCTCGAGGGCAGGAGGATAATCCTCTTTCTCGGCAAGATTACGCCGGCCAAGGGCGTTGACGTCCTGGTCAGGGCCTTTGCCCGGCTCGACGACGCGAGCGCCTTCCTCGTAATCGCCGGAAACGACATGGGGTTCAAGGGCAGGGTGGAGGAGATTTCAAGGGAGTGCGGCGTTGAGGGGAGGGTCCTCTTTACGGGGCTCATCACGGGAGAGGAGAAGCTTGCGGCATACAGGGACGCCGACGTCGTGGCCTACCCGGCGTCCAACGAGATATTCGGCCTCGTCCCCTTCGAGGCGATGATGTGCGGCACCCCGGTGATAGTGGCGGACGACAGCGGCTGCGGAGAGATTATCGGCGGAGAGGGCATCGGCCGGGTCGTCAGGTACGGCGACGTGGAGGAGCTCAAGGGGGCGGTCTCCGAAGTCCTCTCCGGCGGCGGCGATGACCTTGAGATGGTGGAGAGGGGCAAGAGGTTCATAGTGGAGAAGCTTTCCTGGGCCCGTGCGGCCGAGCGGCACGAAAGGTTATACCGCAGTCTTCTCAAGGGCGAGGCCCGATAAAAAACGACCAGAGGATTAGATGAAAAATTCTGGAGATAAGAAGAAAAGAAGGGCGGGCAAGGGCAAGCTCCACGCCGCGATCCTCGCCGGCGGCGTGGGCAGCCGGTTCTGGCCCCTTTCGAGGGAGACCACCCCGAAGCAGCTGCTGAAGGTCGTGGGCGACGAGTCGCTCCTTGAGCTTACCATTAAGAGGCTCCGGCCCCTGGTCCCGCCCGAGAGGGTATCCATCGTGACGGGCGAGAGCCAGGCCGAGCTCGTAAGGCTCCACCTCGCCTACGGCAAAAGCCGCCTGGCCCCGGGCTTCGTAGTGGAGCCCGCGGGCAGGAACACGGCCCCGGCCATAGGGCTCGCCGCGCTCAGGCTCTGCGAGGAGGACCCCGAGGCGGTGATGGCCGTCCTCCCGGCCGACCACCTGATAGGCGACGTAAAGACCTTCAGGCGCGCGCTTTCAGCGGCGGCCGAGGCGGCCCGCGAGGGGCGTCTCGTCACCTTCGGCATCGTTCCCACCAGGCCGGAGACGGGGTACGGCTACATAAAGGCGCGGCCCAGGGCCACCAGGAGGATAGACGGCTTCAGGGTGCTCGGCGTCGACAGGTTCGTGGAAAAGCCGGGCCTCGGCCGGGCGCGGAGGTACCTGGCCGAAGGGGGGTACTTCTGGAACAGCGGGATATTCGTCTGGAAGGCCGCGAGGATACTCG